>DATJYD010000599.1:0-2089 GCA_035499755.1 Fimbriimonadaceae bacterium | reverse complement strand
CACGAGAGCCTCCGCGCGAGCACGATGCTCGTGTCGTCGTCGGTTCGCTTCGTAACGTGCTCGGAGCCAATCTGGCGTTCGAGCCACCAGCTTGCCTTCACGTCGTGCCCGGGCTCGTTCTTCAGCGGCTTGAAGACGGTTCGGAAGAACGGTTGGTGGGGGACTTTGGCCTTGGGATCCAGGATCAGCAATTGCAGTCCGTCGCTGAACAGCGCGACCTCATAGGGCGGCGCGTCAAGCCGGCGCAACTGCAGATGCTGGTCGGCGTCGCTTGCCGTCGCGAAGAAGGTGTGGTTGAGGAACTCGGTCTCTTCCGGCCAGAGAGCGACCTCGTACTCCGATGGAGGTGACCTCAGAGAGACCACCGCGGCGCCGTCCCCGATCTGAAGGATCATCGCCCGTCTCGAATCGGCGACGGCACCGACCAGCGTGCAGGCGTACGCGTCGTTCTCACCTTCCGGAATGCGGGCTTGGATCGCTTCGAGCAGGCAGGACGCCTCGACGGTTCCGGAAAAGACCTGCACGCCTAGCTGGAGAAAGACCTCGCAAGCCAGCGAGGCGCCGGCGTGGGCTTGTTCCGCCGAGCCGGCCCCGTCCGCGACGGCGGCGATCAGGGTATCGCCGAGCGTCTCGCAAATGCAGACGTCGTCGCAACGCTCCTTACCGGCCCCCGCGCGAAAGGCGTAGGCATAAGCCCAGCTCACGTCCGAATCTCACCCCATTCCGTCGGCGGCGGTAAATCGAGCGCGGAGTGCGGATTGGCCCGGGAAACCGGCTTGAGCGACTGCGACAGCCAAACGAACATCTCGCGATACTTCGCTTCGCGAAGCATCACCGGCGGGCGCGGATAGCTGACCCGGCGCAGCACTTCCAGATCGGCGTTATCGGTGCCGATCGTGAACATCTCGATGCCGCCGCTCTTGATCTCGGCTTGAACGTCGTCGAGGGCATCTTGCCATCGGTCGGTGGGGGCTCCGTCGGTGACGAGCCAGATCCAGGGCCGGTAATAGGCGATTCCCGCCTCGCGATAGGCACGCTTTCGCGAGCGGATCTCCTGGATCGAGAAGCGCATGGCTTCGCCCATCGGGGTTCCTCCCGATGCATGGAGGCGCGGGGGAACCCACTGGTCGACGGTGACGAAGTCCTGGACCCGCCGCACGGGGCCGAACGTGATCACGGCGATCTCGACGCGCTGGCTGGCGAGATCGTCGAGCAGGAGGTCGGCATGAAGGCTCTGTAAGCCTTCATTCACTCGCGCGATGTTCGGCTCCATGGACGAGGAGGTGTCCTGAAGCAGCACAACCGGGCACCGCCGCTCGGTGTTGAGAAACATGTCTTCGCCTAGCGGTTCCAGTTCCGGATAATCCAACCTCGAATAACTCCTCTTTGCAGGATATAAGAGAATCCCGCGATCCCATGAATGGAACCTCAAAACCTGGAAAAAGGTTGCGCAGGTTTTGATCGCGCTCCTCTCTAATGGGTCTCCTCTTTTTGGACGAGTTCAGAGTCAAGTCCGATCTAAAGGCGGTTCCTTTGCATGTTGCCTCCTCATCGTGTGAGGCAAACCCCTCCCGACCTCAGGCGCCGAACTCCCTCACCGCGCGCTCCCAGCGCTGCCATCTGGCGCACCTTTGGACGCGGTGGGCGAGGCGCGGCGGCAAGTTGGGGGTCAGAAAGTCGCGGTGAGTCTGGAGCCGCATCCGCTCGGTCCGCGCCAGCTCGAATCGGCGCAATCTCGAGCCCTGGAGAATCTCGTACCAGAGGAGAACGCTCCAGATGTTGGTGCTCGGGTATTGTCTCGCGATCATTCGCTTCAGCTGCTGTTCGTCGCGGTCCAACTCCCGCACCTCCTCTCCCCTGGGATCGGCGAAGCGGTTAATGCGCTGAAGCCGCACCAAGTAGCTGTGATAGAACGGGATCTCGAAGACCGGCCCGCCGAATGTGCGGTTCACGAGCAGGTTGGTCGCGTCATGGTCGATATGTCCCTGCTCGAACGCACCGCAACAAACCCGGTTAGGCTGGACCTCCCCTAGCCAGGCGCGGAATTCCGGTTCGAGCCGCCCCAGTTCGTCGACGACGCCGCCATCCC
>DATJYD010000598.1:0-6289 GCA_035499755.1 Fimbriimonadaceae bacterium | reverse complement strand
GCATGTGGATGTACGACCTGGCCCGGGAACAGGCGCCGACCTTGGAGCACCTTCGGCGCTTCTGCGATCTGACGCTGGAGTCGGGATACAACGCGCTCGGCCTTTATCTCGAGCATCGGTTCGCCTATCCGTCGACGCCTTGGGCGCATGGTCAGGGGTGCCTGCAGCCGGAGGTGGCGAAGCAGATCCAGCGCGAATATCCGGAATTGAAGATCGTCCCCTTCGTCAATCTGCTCGGCCACTTCGAAGGCATGCTCTACACCGAACACGGCAAGCGCTTTCGCGAGGAGGTCTTCCAGGGGATGCAGGCCTGCCCGTCGAATCCCGAATTCGTCGACCTTGCGCGCGGAATCATCGACGACACCATCGCCGCCTTCGACAGCGACATCATCCACATCGGCGGCGACGAGACCTGGCAACTCGGCAAGTGCTCCCGTTGCGCCCCACTAGAAGGGGGTGATGGAGGCGATTGGAAGGCACTCCTCTATGGCCGGCACTTCGGCCCGCTGTCCCAACATGTCGTCGATAAGGGTCGCAGGCCGGCCGTCTGGGGCGACATGTTCCTTGAGCACCCTTCGGCTCTGGAATCGCTGCCGAAGGAGACCCTCATCTTCGACTGGCAGTACTTCAAGAGCCCCCTCGAAACCAGTCGCTCCTTCCAAGGGCGAGGATTCGAAGTCGTCTGCTGTCCCACCCTCCACACCTATAACTCGGTTTGGCTGCACTTGCCCCAAAGCGAAGAAAACGTGCGCGGGGCGGCGCAAGCGGCCGCCGAGATCGGCGCCTACGGAGTCTGCGTCACAACCTGGGAATGCGGCCTTATGGGCAACTACGAGACTCTCTTTCCCGCCATCGAGTTTGGAGGAAAACTATTAGCAGCAGTTGCTACTGAGAGTTTTCCAACCGAAGCCGACCCCTCCGCCCTCAGGTTCGAGCCTAACGACCAGCTTTCGGAGGCGGACCTTAAAGAAGATCTCGACGTCCTCTCGTCACTCCCGGGCAGCCTCAGCGCGACGATCGTCGCGACTGCCCTGGAAGGGCAGCGAAGTCTGCGGGTTCAGCGCGAGGAGGATCTGTGGCAAGTTCGAACGGTGCTCACGGGAGTGCCTCGCGGCCACATGCCGCTGGAGGTCGCCCAAGGCGTTGCCCGCCGCCTGCTCTTCCTCGCGAACATCGACCCGATGCAGGCTCACGGCGACGTCCAGGGACAGATCCGCGGAACCTACAAGGGCCGGCCCTATTCGATCGCCCTCCGGGCATCGGGCGAACTTCGGCGAGTCCCCGAGATCGTCCTCGATACCGGCGGTGAGCCGGAGATTACGCTGCTCGCCACCTATGCCGACGCCTCGCCGTGGGCCCAACTGATGGGCGTCGAACTCCAGCAAGTTGGGGGTCCGTTCGCGTTTTCCGGCAACCGGTCTTCGCTCAAGGTGCGGCTTCTGCTGCAGGCGAATCCCTTCTTGGCTTGGCTCCATCACGGCAAGGAGCTATCGGGAGTGGCCGGAGATCGGGCGCTTGCGATTCTCGATCAGGCCATTCAGGTCGCGCCCAACTCGGCCTATCGCGGCCTCAGTGAGTTCGTGAAGGGGGCGGTGGAATTCGTGCGTTACGCCGAGGAGGCGCGCCAAGCCTATGCGAACGCCCTTCCCGGCGTGGCGACCGCCTCGCTCGCTCCTTGCCGCCAGATCCTCGAGAACATGGAGAAGACGGCAAAGGCAACGCAGTTGACGATCGGCGGCTCGCTCGCCGACATCGAGCGCTGCCGGATCGCGAAGGAGCATGTGGAGCGGGTGATCAAGCGGATCAAGGAGTACGGGGACGGATCGCTCGGCTACTTGCCCGCATTCGAGGTCATTACCCATCCCCGGTTCGTGCCCCACGATCAGGCCGCCTGGTGGCTGATCAACCGCTGGGCCGCAGAATGATCAGTAGGGATTCGACGGAAACATGCTCCAGCCGGAGACCCGATAAACGCCAGTGGCCCCGCCCTCGGAGAACAGAGAGAGGCCGAAGCTGTCCTTCCCTACCGGATAAACGCGCCGGCTGATCGCCTGCCGGTCGTTGGCGAAGACCTCCACGACCGACTTGTCGACGAAAACCCTTAGCCGAAGCGTTTCGCGAGGCGCGAGGGCGAGCGGCGCTCGCTCGACGACCATCCGGCCCGCGCCGCCGCTCTTCGTGGCGTCGAACACAAGCTCCTCGGCCTTCGCGTCGTAATAGACCAGCGTCCGCTCATGGCCGTCGGGCGAAGAGCGCACCATCGCTCCGCACCGCGCGGCGCTTCCCGGGGTGACGTCGATCTCGAGCTCGCAGCTATCGCCGCGCACTCCCTCGAGCTTCCGGGCACCCGAGAGCGACGCCCCCGACCAGCTTCTTTCGCCGTACCGAAGCGACTTGAGTTCGTCGACCGGCCGCATCTTCAGCGTCCCGTCCGGCCCCAGCCAGAGCACGCGCGGCAGGCCGTAGACTCCCGACCAGCCCTCCACCTTCCCATCGTCGGGATTGTCGGTGAGCCAGGCCCACATGATCTGCCGGCCCTTTCCGTCCACGAGCGCCTCGGGGGCGAAGAACGTATTGTCGATCCAGGTCATGCGGCCGTGGCTCGTGGGATTGAAGCGGTCGTCGCGGTAGTCGCCCACATAGTATTGGCAGCCGCGGTTGTGGCTGATGAAGAGCAGGAGGTATTTGCCGCTGGGCGCCCCGCCTTCCGGCTTCGACGGCAGGGGAAGGAAGCTCGGGCACATGTCGTCCTCGCTTCTGTCCGTCCACTCCGGCTTGCGCTCGTAGAAGACGTGCTGGTAGGTCCAGTGGGCGAGGTCCTTCGACTCGAACAGGTAAGTTCGGTCGCCCTGGGTGGTTAGGGGATCGTTCGGCGAGCGGCCGATCTTGTTGAGGACGGGCAGGTTTCCGGTCAGCATGTAGTAGCGGCCGTCCTTCTTCCAGATGTTGGATGGATCGGCGGTGCCGTACATGAGCGGCTCGCCGTCCGGCCCCGTGGTCTCGGTCACCCCGAACTCGGTCGAGCGGATGACCGGATTCGCCTTCGATTTGGTCCACACGTCGAATTCCGGATCGTGACTCGACGCGAGGCCGATTCCCCGCGCGCCCCAGAGCATCCAGTAGGAAAGGTAGGCGGTCCCGTCGTCGTCGACGAAGCCTCCGCCGCTGAAGCAGCCGTCGTCGCCGTCGCCCGGCCCGATCGCGTCGGGATGCTGCCGCCAGTGCACAAGGTCCGTGCTGGACACATGACCCCAAGAGAAGCCGGAGCCGCTCCGGTTGTAGAGATACATCAGGTGGTAGACGCCGTCGTGGTAGAACGCCCCGTTCGGGTCGCCGGGAATCCCGATGTCCTCGGGGACGCAGAAGTGGTAGCCCGGGCGGTAAGGATCGGCGAGCAGCTTTTCGCGAAGCAGCCGGGCCGAACGCACAACGGCTTCGGAAACCGGGCCGTTCTCCGACCAGGTCGCCGGCGTCGGCGCGGTTCGGCCCTCCTCGCCGGGCGCGGTTTCTATTACGCTCGCGCCCTTTCCGCCAAGGACCAGACAACCGCCGTCGATCCGCACATCCCCGATCAGCCGGATCTCGGTGAAGCGGCCGGTCTTCTCCCGAAGCCCCTCGTCGCCAAACGACCACCAGGCCCATGGCTTCGGCCCCGACCCGGCTTCGTCGGGCCGTAAGGCGGCGATTTGCTCTTGGGAAAGGGCGACATCGTAGATCCGCGCGTCCCGGATCCGGCCCTCGAAGGAACCCTGAGGATCGCCGGCGTCGAGATGCCGTCTCCCGAAGAGCACGGTTGCTGGTTCTCCGAACTCCTGCGGCTCGGACGCCATGTCGTAATGGGCGTAGAGCCGCCCGTTCCGGTAGACCGAGACCTCCCGGCCACGGTAGGAAATCGCCATCTCGACGAAGTCCTCGAACCCTCTGGCCTTGCCGACCGTGCGCGAGGGGGCATTGGGCGGGGCGGAGGCAGGAGTGACGGTCTCCGCCGGCCACGCCTCTTGCTCGCGGGAAGTCCGCGCGTAGTAGTCGCTTCCCGGCATCCATTTCGCAGGTGACAACTCGCCGAAGACGATGCCGTCGAAATGCGAACGGCCGTCATCCAGGGTCAACGCGCTTCCACCGCGCTGAATCAGATTCGCGGGTGAGGCCCAAACGACGAACGTCTTGTCGCGAACCACGGCCGGCATTCTATCACGCGCCGCATTCAGCCCGGGCGCTGACGCCAACAAGAGCATGATCGCCAAGCCGGCATGCCTCAAAGTCGGCATTCCTCTTCGTTCCCTCGCTAAACCGTGAGGCTACCCTCTCGATGGCGAGGGATACCGATAGCACGATGCGGCATCGCCTCAACCGTTGGTGGCCGCTGTGGGTTGCGGTGGTCCTCGCCCTTTCCTTCGGCGAGTGGGTTGCCCGGGCGCGCGAGGCAACCGAAGTTCTCCTTTCTCGCAGCCCGGAAGCCGCTCCCGCCGGTCAACGTCCCGGTCGCGGGCGATCAGCCCGATGCCCCTCCCCTATGCCTTCAGGCGGATTCTCGGGCGGCGATCGAGGAGGCCGATCGTCAACTCGTTGCCGACGGCTGGAGTCGGGACGAGGAACCGGAGACCCTGTACAACGGAAGCGCCCAGCATGAGGTCAAACGGGTCGCCTACAAGGCCCCGGGGGGAGGATCGTACGGTCTGAGCATTGAGGCTAAGACAAGCCCGCGACTAGAGCCTGGGCTAGTTGTCACCGCTCTTTCCGTAGTTCTGCTTTAGAATCCCGAAGTCGCTCAGACCCACCGAACCGTTGCCGTCGAGATCGGCGCTTGGGTTCCAGTTGGAGCTGCTCGACGTCGAGCCGTAGGCTTGCTTGAGCTTGCCGAAGTCGGCAAGGCCGACCGTGTTGTCTCCGTTGATGTCGCCGTTCGTAAGGGTCGCGCTCAGCCCGGAAGCGCCCGCAACCGTGAACATCACATTCGAGATCCTCTTTCTCAGGAAACGCGTCGTGCCTTTGACGCGCACCGAGTAGGTACCGGGCGAAACCGCCGTCCCGAGCGAGAAGTTGCCGGATGAGTCGACATGCACGTTGCTGAACGTCTGGACCGCATTGTTCGAACCGTCCAGGATATCCACGACGAAGCTCGGAACCGTCTTGTCCCCGTTATAGTTAGCGAGGGTCACGCGACCCGAGAGCGTTTGCGATTGAAGCACCCAGACGCCGCGGCCGTGAGTGCCCGCGATCAGGGTGCTCGAGTTGTTCATGTAACGGAGATCGTCGACCGGGCAGTTCGCGACCATATCGCTGGATGAGGTCCAGGTCGCGCCGCCGTTCGAGGTGGAGAAGAGGCCGACCTCAGTCCCCACATAGAGCGTGTTGGGATCGGATGGCTTGCGGGCGATCGCGTGAACTGGAGCCTGGGGCAGATTGCCGCTGATCGAGTTCCAGGTCGCACCCCCGTCCGTGGTCTTCCAGACGTTGTCCGACGAGAATCCGCCGAAGGTGATGTAGACCACGTTCGAGTTCGCGGGATCGATCAGGATGCTCGTCGCGTATCGGTCCGGCAGGGGATTCGTCGCTCCATCGTCGTCGATCGTCGTCCAGGTGGGCGTCGCGGCGGTCCCGTTCGTCGTCATCCCGACCTCGCCGTCGTTATAGGCGACCCAGATGACGTTGCTGTTGCCGGGCGCGACCGCGATCGCCGAAATCGGCTGGCCGGCCGCAATGTAATCCTTGATCGAAGTCCAGTTCGGGTTGGCGTCACGCGCGTCGGTCGTCCGCCAGAGAGCGCCTCCTCCCGCCAGGAGGGTTGTGGGCGCATTGGGGTCCATGACGAAGGGCGCGATGAAGTTGGCGAAACTGCCCGCGTCGCCGATTCCGTAGTAGTTCCAGTTGCCGGTGCCGTAGTTGACGCCGCCATCGGTGGCCTGCCAGGTGTAGAGGTCCACGTACTCGCCGTACACATAGTTCGGGTTCACGGGGTCGATCGCTACGTCGCCGCCGTCGCCGCCGAAGGGCCAAACGGCTTGGTTGCTGCCATTCTGAAGGGTCAGCGTCCCGTTGTCCTGGAGGCCGCCCATGATGTGGCCGGTCGGCCCGTCGCCGGTGACGTAGTAGTACTGAGTCGTGCGGGTGTTCATGTCGAGGCGGTTCCAGCCCGTGTCGCTCGATCGATTGACGGCGGTGATGTCGCTCGCCATGTACGAGCCGCCGTCGGTGCAGAAGTACACCTGGCGGTTCGTCGTGCCGTTATAGCCGGGCGATGCGACGATCGCATGGCAATCGGGGTGAGGCTGATTGGTTTGGATGTAGC
>DATJYD010000597.1:0-9725 GCA_035499755.1 Fimbriimonadaceae bacterium | reverse complement strand
CCCGGTTGGAAGTAGAAAATGGTCCCGTTGCCGCGGTGGAAGACGCAGCCGGAGCGGAAGACGTTGCCGCCCTCGAAGTGGCCGATCAGGATCGTCTCGCTTGGCTCGGGAATACCGAACGGCTCGCCGTACATTTCTTCTTGCGGGATCTCGAAATAGGGGCCCACGATGCCGGCCACGATCGGATGGGCCGGATTGCAGAGCCAGATCCGTTCCCGCTCGTCGGCCTCGCGCCAGCAGAGGGAGCAGGTCGTGCCCATCAGCCACCTGAAGATCTTCGAGTAATGACCGGAGTGGAGAACGATCAAGCCCATGCCTTCGAGCACCCGCGTCTTCACCTTCTGGACGATCTTGTCTTCGACCCGGCCGTGAGCGGCGTGTCCCCACCAAGTCATGACGTCCGTCTCGGCAAGCACTTCGTCGGTGAGTCCGTGCTCCGGCATGTCGAGCGTGGCGATCCGGACGTCGAAGACTGGATCCTCCGCGATGCCGTCTGCGATGCAGCCGTGCATTCCCTTCGGGTAGATCGCCGCGACCTTCGGCATCTCCTTTTCGTGAACATTCTCGCTCCAAACGGTGACTCTGATTCTGTTTGCCATGGCCTTTTCTGGGAGACTGCTGAGGCGCAGACACCCCGCGTGCTTCTCCGGGGGCGAAGATTACCTACCCTAAGCAGCCAAGAGCTGCTCGTCGCGCTTGGCGCGGCCGACGGCGTCCATGTAGAGGCTGGCGGGCACGCCCCGGATCGCCGCGTCGGCGGCTTTCCAGTTCCCATGCTCCACGGCGAGGACGTGGCGCAGGGTCGTCGCGCACTGCGACTTCGGCGCGTCGCCGGTAAGGGCGGCGGCGATTTCCGACGAAAGCGGAAGCTCCTCGACGAGGCTCCGCATTGGCACATCGGTCAGCGCCTCGAGTACGGATAGCAGGCCGACCATGAAGTGCTTTCCCGGATCGGCATAGCCGACGCTCTTGGCAAGGGCCTCGCAGTAATTGGCTCGGATGATCGCCATCGCATACAATTCGGGCGTCTTGCCGCGAATCGCCGTCGTCACCGCCAAGGTTGCGAGCGTTCGCACTTTGTCGATTCCCAGAAAGAGAAGCGCCTGGCGAATCGAGTCGATCCGCTGGGGAAGCGCCATCTCCACGCTGTTTACCAGGCGCAGCACCTTGTGGGTGAGAACGACGTTTCCTGCCAGCATCCGTTCGAGCTCCTCGAGGGAGGCCTTGGGATCGTTTAGGCGCGCGAGGAGCGCGATAGAGAGCGCGTGATTGGCCGGAATTCCGGTGCCCTTGATGACCTTTGGCTCGGCGATAAAGTAGCCCTGGAAGAACTCGAAGCCGAGCGAGCGGCAATACTGCATCGTCGAGTGGGTCTCGACCTTCTCGGCGAGATAGGTCTTGCCCGCTCGGCGCAACTCCCGCATCTTGGCTTTCAGACGGTCTGGATTCATGCCGAGCACATCGACCTTGATGATGTCGACGTGGTCGAGAAACGGCTCGTGTTCGGCCCCGAACAGGTAATCGTCCAACGCCAACGTATAGCCGGCTTTGCCCAGTTCGCCGAGGTGCCGTTCGACCGAACGGCTCCATGGCGTGTCCTCCAGGATTTCGAGCACAACCTGATTCCTGGGGAGAAGCATCAGGGCGTCCGAGCCGAGGAGGGAAGCAGGAACGTTGACGAAGGCTTTGGTGCGAGGGGCCAGTCGATCGAGGCCGACCTCGACGAGCACATTGGCGAGCGCGGCCAGCTCGGCCTCGCTGTCGATTTGGCTGCCTCTCGCGTCGCCACTTCGGCGGTAGAGAAGCTCGTAGCCGGTCAGCCGCATGTCGCGATCGAAGATGGGCTGACGCGCCATGAAGAACGAGCGATCCTGCGCCGCTGGCCGCTTACGTATGTTCTCCCAAAACCCCTTCATCGCCGCCCTGCCCAATTGGATTTTGGTCTTTGCGGCGCATTCCTCAAGGGAATCGCCACATGTTCCTGGCAATGTCAAACTAGTGGCACACCGAGAAGAACTCCTCGAAGAAGGCGTCGGGAGACACCGTTGCCGCAACCTCGTCATTGCCGGCGCCTTCCGTGAAGACGGTGGCTCCCGATTTATCCGGATCTCCTGTCACGGGAACCTCGACTCGGCCTTTGCGTACCTCGCAGAGCCCGGGGTGGAAGATCATCGCCGCGGCCAACGGATCGTGGAACGTGATATCGGACGAGTGCTCGAACCAGCTCTCCGCCAGCTTCGCCACGGTTGCCAAGGGCTCGCGCGCGAACTTCGGACGCAGGTCACTGGCGTGCATGCGGCACTTCTCGGTGACGTCGAGCCCGACGCTGAGGTGCTGCGGCCTCGGCGTGGCGTATACGATGCTCGTCGAGACGGGATCGCAAATCGCGTTCCATTCTCTGCTGCCTGGCGCAAAGAACACGCCCGCCATCGACACGATCGACTTGCAGAGCTTCGGGATCTCGGGATCGACCGCGAACAGGGCCGCGATATTGGAGAAGGGCCCGATCGACAAAAGCACGATCTCGCCCGGCCGCTTCCGGATCGCCTGACGCAGAAACTCGACCGCGGTATTTTCCGGGCGGTCGAGCCGGTGCGGCCGGTCCTTAACCGTATCGTATTGCGGCACGTTAGGTTGCCCCGGTCCGAACGCCAAGACGTCGCGGCGTCCGCAGTGGATCGGAACGTCCTTGCGCCCGGCCGCATGG
The DNA here is from genome assembly GCA_035499755.1 of Fimbriimonadaceae bacterium. Classification (GTDB taxonomy): domain Bacteria; phylum Armatimonadota; class Fimbriimonadia; order Fimbriimonadales; family Fimbriimonadaceae; genus JAEVZK01. The sequence continues at coordinate 7,018 of DATJYD010000597.1, read as the reverse complement.
CACACGATCTCAACCAGCGCGGCCCGCTTCTGAACGTCGCCCGAAACCGTCGTCACGCCGGCCAGCTCGCACTGCGGCTGCTTGAGGAGATAGGAAAGGGCCAGCGCGTCGTCGATGTCCGAGCCGATATCGGTGTCGAGCAGCACCGCCGTCTTTTGTGCCATGCCTCATTCTGCCCGGTTTCCGGCGAAGAATCTGGTCGGCGGTAGCCGCAAACCCCGCAACCGCCGGCCGCTCTAAGCTGTATTCTCGCATAGGAAGGACCCTATGCTTCTCCCCGTCCGCAGCAAGAATCCGCCCGAGTCGATTCCGTTCGCCACGATCGGCCTCATCCTCATCAACTTCGTTGTATACGGCTGCACCAGCAACGGTCTCGAGGTGAACGAGAGCGCCGTCCAGCGGTTCGCCATCACCGGCCACTCCTTCGACGTCGTCCACATTTTCACGAGCATGTTCCTGCACGCCGATCCCTTCCACATCCTCGGGAACATGTTCTTTCTCTACCTGTTCGGGTTCGCCGTCGAAGGGCGGATGAAGAGCGTAAAGTTCCTGATCCTCTATCTGGTGTCGGGAGCAGCCGGCGACGCTCTCCACCATGTCATCTTCGCCCAGTTCCATCCCGACATCCCGTCCTTCGGCGCGTCAGGCGCGATCATGGGGGTTCTGGGGGCCGCCCTCTACATGTTCCCGCACGCAAAGGTGACGATGTTCTACGGCATCGGCTATCTCTGGTGGGGCACGACGGACTGGGCCATGTGGTGCGTCGGCCTGCTCTATCTCGGTTTCGACGTCCTCATGGCCTTGATCGGCTTGGCCGACGGCGTCGGCCATTACGCCCACATCGGAGGCGCCGTCGCCGGTTTCGCGATCGCCGCCGCCTTGCGCGTCAAGCGCGATTCGAAGGACGCGAGCGGGGCCAAGGCGACCCTCTCGGAGACGAAGGAGTACCAGACGCTCACGCGTCTGGAACTCGAATCGCTTCACCGGCTCCAGCCGGAAAACACGGAGATCGTCGTCAACTGGGTCTATCGCAGCATGCGCGATCCCGCCGGAGTGAGGCAGAACTGCATCGACGCCTTCGTCCGGCTTTTTCCGAAGATCGTCCGTGAGGAGGAACCCGGCCCCGTCGCGGTGTGTCTCCTGAGCCTGAATCTTCCATCCAACGCGGTTCCTTCCCGCTATGTCGGGGAACTGGCCGGCCGGCTCGAACGGTCCGGCGACAACGTGACGGCGCTAAGGCTCTACGACTTGATCCTCGCCGATCCGAGCGCTGCGCCCGCCGACGCCGAGAGCGCGATCTTCCGCGTCGCGATGCTGAGCGAGAGCGCGATGGGCAACTACGCCCGAGCCCAGATCTGCTACCGGGAGATCCTCGCCAAGTATCCGATGGGTCCCTTCGCCGAACAGGCGCGCACCCGCCTCGACTACGTCACCAGGCGCCTCGCTGCCACTCCCTGACGGTCGACGGGTGATGGGTAGAGCCTGGGAATGCGCCCGCATAGCCTCAAGGCTTGGCGAGTGGAGCATGGAATCTAGGAACGTCCACCGATTGTCTCTATATATAGAATCATGATATATAATGAGAGCATGGCATTTCGGATCGATATAGAGGCGATGGTTCTCGGCGCCCTGCAGTCGGAGCCGCTGCATGGCTACGAGATCGTGAGGCGGATCAAGGAATCGGGAGGGGCGGGGAAGCTCTCGGAAGGGCAGATCTATCCGTACCTGCACCAACTCGAAGAAAAGGGGATGCTGACGTCGGAGTGGAAGACGGATACCGGCGCGGCGCCTCGCCGTGTTTATCAGCTCACCGAATCCGGGCAGGGAGAATTGGCGCGGCACCGGGTGCGGTGGGAGAAGTTCGTGTCTGGTGTGACTTCGATCTTGGCCGCCGGGCCCACCCGGATGGAGGGCAACCATGGCTAACCTGATCGACTGGTATCTCGTCGAGCTTCAGCTTCGCCTGGATTGCGATCTTCCCGAGTCCCGCGTCGAAGAGATCCTGAAGGAAGCCGAGCAGCATTTTCAGCAATCGGTCCGTAGCCGCCAAGAGAAGAACGTGTCCCTCGAGGATGCCGTGGAAGACGCGATCCGGGAATACGGCAGTCCGGAGCGAGTCGCGCGCGCTTTTTTGAGGGCTTGGCCCCACCGGGTCCTGGGGATGAAACCCGAATGGGCAGCGGTGGCCGGCAGCGGCGTCGCCCTCTTCTGCTGGTGCTTCCATTGGATGACGCTTGGCGGGTACTTCGACAACTTCGGCGAGACCTGGCAGAACGGGATCGCCGGAATTGTCGGGTTTGCCGCCTTGGCCCTTCTGTTCCGGGCCGCACAGGCGGGCAGACGCTCTCATTGGGCGGTGGTGGCATGTACGACTCTGATCTTTGGCGCGGTCTCCGTTCCCATTCTGTCGGTCTGGATGATTCCCAATCCGGATCAAAAGGAGGAGCAAGGGATCTCCAGACTTCACCTCTCGCGAGACATCGCTAGCGTTGAGCGGACGATCGCGAAACTGGGAGAATACAGGGACTTCATGTCGCGAGGCATCCGGGAATACGCGGCCGCCGCATCTCCCGCCGACCTATCGAGCGATCTGCGCGACCCCGCGCTAGCCGGCCGCAGATTCGGCGACGACTGGCTGATCCATATCGGCGGGCGCGAGCGAACGTTTCTTGTGCCGTACGACGGCGTGTTTGCGGAGGTCGATGGGCGAGTCTGGGCTTTATTGACTTCTTCGAGCCTCATCAACGCGAAAGTCGAGTGGTTGGCGAAGGGTCCCAATGACCTGGCGGCGATCGACCGTCAGCAGGCCAGCCTCTCCCAGCTCTTGGTGAGCGCTCGGCAGGCTCAGACCGGGCGGCTTTTCTTTTTCGATCCCCGGGTGTATGGCGAGGCTCTCGTCGGTCTGCCTCTAGTGCTGCCGCTTTTCCTTCTAGACCTCGCCGGCTACCTGGCCTCCGCGTCTAGGAGGCGCTGGCTCAAGCGAGTCTTTGCGTAACACCGTGCCTTGGGTATCGTGACGGCATGCGGTTGCCCAACGCCGCCGAGGCTACCGCATGATTGCACTTTCGCTCCTCCTCGCATCCGTATCTGGCACGGGCCCCATCCAGTTCGGCCGCCGAGACATCGACCAGGCTCTGCGGTCGACCGGCCTCAAGCCAGATGTCAGCGTGCGTGTGACCGGAACGGGCGGACCCGAAAGCTACGCCATCCGGTACGAACCGCAGAGAATCACGATCGAGGCGGGAGGCGCGGTAGGCGCCATGTATGGTGAGCTGCAGGCCGCTGAGGACATCGAGACGAAGGGCCCGCTCGCTCTCAAACCTGGTCGCCTGGTTAACGGAAAACCATTCCTTCGCGATAGAGGCTGGAATCTCTTTCTCACTCTCCCTTGGGACTACGCCGGCAACCGGCCCGACTACGACCCAGCCGCTCTTGCAGATCCGAACCGCTGGTATTTCCAGGACGACGACTACTGGCAGACCCTCTTCGACGAGATGGCGCGAGCACGGCTCAACTGGCTCGACATCCACGGCGCCTATGACCTCGGCAGCACCCTCTTCCCGAACCTCTGGGCGTACTTCATACAGAGCGACAAGTATCCGAAGATCGGCGTCGCGCCAGAGATCAAAGCGAAAGACCTTCGGCAGCTCAACCACGTGATCGAGATGGCGCATGCCCGAGGCGTCCGCGTGAGTTTAATGTGCTACGAGGCGCGCGCCTGGACGCCGCACAACCCCAGTCCGCCCTATCCCAGCGACGAAGCCACGATGTACGGCTACACGCGCGAGGTCGTCGAGAAAGCGATCCGGCAGATCCCGAAACTGGACGCGATCGGCTTTCGAATTGGGGAAAGCGAGCACAGCGAGGCCTTCTTCAATTGCTACATCGAAGCCGTTAAGCGGAGCGGCCGAAAGATTCCGCTTCTTTTGCGAAGCTGGCTGACCCAGAAGGCGCAAGTCGTCGCTCTCGCCCGCCAGTGCCCGGACTTCACGCTCCAGATCAAATACAACGGCGAGCATTGGGCCGCTCCCTATCTCATCGCCGGCGGCCGCATGCCGGCGCAAGGCAGCTACTCGTTCGAGAACTACTTGTCGGATTCTGGGGAATCCGTCAGATCGGACGGATCGGTCGGACCAGACCCTACAAACCACAAGCCACAAACCACAAGCCACATCTGGGGAGGCAACCCAGGCGGCTGGCCCGACCAGCCCTACAAGATCGTCTGGCAAGTCCGGACGTGCGGCACGAACAAGATCTTCGTCAGCTATCAACCCGAATTCGTCCGTCGCACGATTCGTTCGATGAAGATTGGGACCGCCTCGGGATACACCGTCGAGCCGGAGAACGCCTACTATCCGGCTTCTCCGCTCTACTATCTGAAGAATTCAAAGGACGCTTATTGTCGATGGATCCACCAGCGGGACGAGCTCTACTTGGACCTCTGGGGCCGGATGGGATACGATCCCTCCACGCCTGAAACGGCTTTCCGCCTGACTCTGGTCAAGTGGTTTGGCAAGGACGCCGATCGCGTGGCCTTCGCGACGAAAGCGGCCAGCCGCATCAACTTCCTCGTATCCCAGGCATTCGACATCGGCCCGGACATCCGGGATCACAACGTCGACATGGAATGGGGTGGAGACAACGAGTTCTTTACCCAATGTGAGGGATTCGATCCGCACTCGTTTATGACCGCCAGCGAAGAAGCCGCGATCCTGGCCACGGGCGGCGAGGACGGCAGGACCCGGCCGGCCGAAGTGGCCGCCGAGCTTACGTCGCTGGCGGCCCAGGCCAAAACTGGATTGGCTCGCGATCCTTCCGGCCGGGCGAAGGAATGGGACGTCTCGCTTCGGCAGCAGGCCAATCTCGCCCACTACTATGCCTGGCGGCTTCGGGCGGCTGACGACTGGGTGGAGGGCCGGCCCGATCTCGTGAAGAGGGATCTCGAGGGAAGCGTCCGCGCCTGGCGCGCCCTGTCCGACGAACCGTACTTTAAGCCCTTCACGGAGCGCCTGCGCATGCACGTCCACGATTTCGCCTGGAGGAGCGAACTGCCCAAGGTTCAAGCGGAAGCGAATGCTCCCCACCCGACACCGGCCCCTATCCGGGTGACGGCGGGAGCAGTGGCCGGGGCTCCCCACGGCATCCTGACTTGGAAGGCGGATGGCAACGAGATCGTGTGCCGCGTGACGGGCAGCGCAATCGACCGTGTGAGACTGCTCGTCAAGGCTCTTCCCAGCACCGGCTATTTCCATGCGCTTGGTATGAAGCGGGAGACGCGCGGCTTCGTAGCCAGATTCCCGCGCGAAACCTGGGGGCACATGGTGGCGGCAGATGTGACCGGCCAGAGGATCACGATCCGCATTCCATCCTGGCAAGATGGCGATCCCTATTTGGTGGTCCCTGCGCGGAAGGGCCCGACGCCGATGCTCTACGGACCCTATGACGCTCTTCCACATTTGGACCCCGCGAAGGTCGATCCCACGAGGTTTGGGCCGATGATCGTGTGTAGCCGGGCAGCCGGGTTCTTCTCGGCGGGGCGGGCGCAAAAGCGAAAGCTGCTCGATATTGTGGAGCGCGGCGGCAAGCTCGTCTTTCTCCAAGATCCTTACGGCAGTGGTTCCTACTCGTTGGATTGGCTGCCAAAGCCGCCGAAGGTCGAGGGATACGAGAGCAACCACTTTGATCCGGGCGGCGTGCTTCGTCTCGAGCCGATCGCATCCCCGGGAATTCTCACGCAGCGCTTGGCCGCAAGTCCGGGGTGGGAGATCTTCGGAAACGGAGGTCTGGCCCGATGCGGGTGGGGCAAGGGCGAGATCTGGGTCTGCCAGGCCCGATTCCTCCACAATCTGATCGAGCCGTCGGCCGCCAGGGACCTTCTGACCCTCCTCCAGATCGGCGGGGGCAAGCCGCGGATCCTGGTGGATGCCGGCTCCGATGGCAGCGCTATCTACAATTCCGTGGGCGTCTTCGTCAACTTTATGAACGCCCACGATATTCCGTATCTGACGTTGGGCGAGGTGATCGCGAAGGTGCAAGGCATGAACTCAACGAACATCGTCCCCGCCAAGCTGCGCGACGACGACGTGCTTCAGGGCAAGGGCCACGAGGCGGTCGTCAGGCTCGTTGTTGGAAAGTACCTGAAGGCGGTCTCGCGGCCCCCGGCAGGGACCCGCGAGGAGCATGAGGCACGGAAAACGACGGACCGCAAGATCTTGCTGCAGGCTCTGGGGCTCGATCCGATGCCTCCCAAGACGCCGCTCAACGCGCGAATTACGGGCGTGATTCAGCGCAAGGGATACCGGATTGAGAAAATCGTCTTCGAGAGCCGGCCCGGCTTCCCTGTGACCGGGCACATCTATGTCCCGGACGCGCCCCCGGGAAGAAAGTTCCCGGTGATCATGAATCCGCACGGGCATTGGGTCCACAAGAAGATGGAGCCTACCGTCCAGTATCGCCTGATCTTCGAGGCCCTCCACGGCTACCTTGCCATGATCATCGACTCGCCTGGCGAAAGCTGGGAAGGCGGCAACCTCGTCGAGCGCCGCTATGCCGGCTCTCATTGGGATTTCTCCCTGGTTGCGGGCTCGATGACCGCGAACAATGCCTACATCTGGGACCTGATCCGGGCGATGGACTACCTGGAGACCCGGCCCGATGCCGATATGAGCCGCGCTGGCATCACCGGCGCCTCGGGCGGGGGCATGGCGACGCTGTACGCGTTCGCCGTCGACAATCGCTATAAGTGCGCAGTGCCGGTGGTGTACGCCTCCAGCTACCAGGTCGGCGCGGAGGTGCACACGACGAGCGGGTGCGAATGCAACTACGTTCCCGGGGTTGTGCGGATCGGCGACCGGGCCGACGTGTTGGCGATCCGGGCCCCCGCTCCCGTTTTCTGCATCGGGGCGACAGTTGACAACGATTTCCCGCCGGAAGGAACGGTGCTCACCGGCAAGAAGCTCAAGAAGATCTGGGACCTCTACGGCAAGGAAGGGGATGCGAGCGCGAAGGTCTATGCGGG
>DATJYD010000596.1:0-3670 GCA_035499755.1 Fimbriimonadaceae bacterium | reverse complement strand
CCACGGCTTTGCCTCCCCCAGCTCCCGGCCCGCGGGGTCGATCCGCAGGCCGCCAAGCCGGAGTATCCGAACCGGAGCCGGAGCGACGGCCGTGCAGGCGATTCGAGCAATCCGCGCCTCGAAGTCGATCGACCGGACGATCCCGATTCCGAAATCCTCACCATTCTGGCGTGCGAAGGAGCAGAGGAGATTGTCGTACGCGGAGGGACTCGCCACCGCGCCGCGCGCCGCATGAAACACGTCGAGTGCCCGCGACATCGCTTGCTCGCTCGGTTCATCGTCGGTCACAAGCAGCAGGGTGCCTCCGGCGACTTCCGCGTGCATCGCCGCCTGCAGGCCGGCCTTGGCGATCAGGTCCGGGTGGACCGGCTTCCCCGATCCAAGCCGGGCCCCCTCGATGGCAACCCGAGTCAACTCCACCGCATGATCCTCGCAGCTTTCGATCAGTTTGAGCCACTGAGCCTTCCGCTGGGCCTGCTGGACCATCTGCGGAAAGGCGCTCTCGATCTCGATCTCCTCGGGTCCGACGGGATAGCCCTCCAATTCCAGTCCCGCGTTCTTGGGAGCGAAGATCTCTTCCGGCTGGACCAACTGCGCGCACAAGGCGGCAGCCTGTCGCATGAGCGGCGCGCTTCGCATTGGAAAGAGCTGCACGATCGGGTCGGGGCCGGCCGCCTCCAACATACGCGCGAGTGCGAAGATGATCACGTGAGGGGCGCGGCTCACTTCGAGGCTCCCATAGAACCGCCAGAGGAGCGGCTTCGAGCCTCGAAAGAGCGTCAGCTTGCCCGGCGGATTCTGAGCCGGATCTCCCGGATCGAGGCAGATCAGGTCGCGCTGGCCGCGGTGCTCCTTCAGCCACTCCCGCCATGAATGCGTACTGCTCGACAAGAGCAAAGTGCGGCCCATTTGACACTCAAGACGGGCCAGGGCAGGTCAAATGGAGGAGGCTCTGCAAAAGGAAAGGCCCCCGCGCGAGCGGAGGGCCATTTGAAACCAACCCGCGGTGAAGTCCAACCTTAGAGAGAACTGGTAAATCTCCCGGCTAGCATCGGATCGTTTGCGTCCCATCTACAATGATCTTGTCAATGACCGCCGTTCCGAGGGTCCGCCTGCTCGATGCCCACACCGTAAATCAGATCGCGGCGGGCGAGGTCGTCGAGCGCCCGGCGTCGGCGGTGAAGGAACTCGTCGAGAATGCCATCGACTCGGGAGCCCACAAGATCGCGATCGAACTCGTCGACAGCGGAAAGACGCTCATCCGGGTGGCCGACGACGGCTGCGGCATGACCGAGGAGGATGCACGCCAAGCCTTGCACCGTCACGCGACTTCCAAGATCGAAAGCGCGGGCGATCTGCTCGGGGTGCGGACACTGGGTTTCCGGGGCGAAGCGCTTCCCTCGATCGCCTCGGTTTCCCGCCTCACCCTCGCGACCGCCGATGCCGATGGCGTCCGGGCCGTTTTGAAGGTCGAAGGCTCCGAGATCCTCGTACCCGGCCGCATCGCCGGCCCGAAAGGAACCGAAGTCCAGGTCGAGGAGATCTTCTACAACACGCCGGCCCGGCTCAAGTTCCTGAAGAGCGACACGACCGAACTTGGAGCTTGCCTGGAAGTCGTCTCCAAGCTCGCCTTGGGCTACCCGGAAATCGCGATGAGGCTGACTCACAACGGGCAAGAGGCACTCCAGACGAGCGGGTCCGGAGATCTCCTCACGGCGATTTCGGAAGTCTGGGGCCGCGACATGGCGCGTGCCCTCGCGGAGATCGACACGGCGGTGGGCGGGTTGAGGCTGCGAGGCTTCGTCTCTCCTCCTCATGTGACGCGCCCGACCCGGGCCTATCAATACCTCTACGTCAACGGTCGGCCCGTGAGAACGCGAACGTTGACGGCGGCTCTCGATCAGGCATTTCGCGATCTCACGCCGGAGAAGCGGTTCCCGCTCGTCGTGCTGGCAATCGACGTCGATCCCGCCCGGGTGGACGTCAACGTCTCACCGACGAAAAGCGAAGTCAAGTTCCAGAATGAGGGGCAGGCCTTCGACGCGCTGAGAATCGCCATCAAGTCAGCCTTGCTCGAATACGGGATGATCCCCAGCGCGGAGGGCGTCGCCGCCGCCAACGAAGCCTTGCGCTCTATCCACTACGTCGACGCCCCCCTACTGCAACACCCCAACGGCCAATCCCTAACCTCTCCGTTCGAGAACGCCATCCTCATCCAGGCGCCGATGCCCGCCAGCGGCATCGAGTCGCCCACGGTCAAGACCGACCGGCAGCCATTCGCGGACCTTCTCGACGGCCTCCGCATCATCGGACAGGCGATGAACACGTTCATCGTGGCGGAAACCGCGAAGGGCATCGTGATCGTGGATCAGCACGTGGCCCATGAACGGATCCTCTACGAGTACCTGTGCGGCCTGAAGGGCTCGACCGCCATCGAGAAGCAGTCGCTGCTGGTTCCCCAGACGCTCGATCTCGACCGGCGCTCGGCGGTGCTGCTCCGAGAGAAGCTCGAGGAGGTGGTTCGGGTCGGATTTGACATCGAGCCGTTCGGAGGCGAGAGCTACGTCGTGCGCGCGGTGCCGGCGGCAATCCGGGGTAAAGATCCGCTCAGGATCCTGCGAGACCTGATCGACGAACTTGTCGACTCATCCGTGAGCCGGCGTCTGGTGCCGACGCGCGAGCAGATCTGGATCACGAGCGCTTGCCACATGGCGGTCAAAGCCGGCGACCCCTTGAGCCACGCGGAAATGGAGAAGTTGATCGTCGATCTCGCCACCACCGAGAACCCGTATATGTGCCCTCATGGGCGGCCGATCACCATCACACTCAGCGCCGGCGACCTTCTTCGCAAGTTCCACCGAACGTGAACCCCTAGCCGAGAGCGGAAAGACCAGGGACTGAAGAGACGAAAGAGCAAGAGACAAAGACGAAAGACAAAAGACGAAAGACAAAGACGAAAGACAAAAGACAAAAGACCACTCCATCAATTCATCCAGCCATCCCCATGATCATCCTCGGCATCGATCCCGGTCTCGAACGTCTCGGCTACGGACTGATTCTCCGCGAGGGGTCTCGGTTGACCTCCATCGATCACGGCCTGATCCAGACGCCGCGAATCTCCGTTCCCGACCGACTCCGCAGCATCGACGAGCAATTCCGGCAGTTGATCGACACCCATCATCCCGACGCGGTCGCGACGGAGAGACAGCTCTTTGCGGCAAACAAGACGACGGCCCTCGACGTTGCCAAGGCCCTGGGCGTCGTGCTGCTCGCCTGCAGCCAGAGGGGGCTTCCTTGGGCGGAGTACACCCCGCCTCAGGTGAAGCTGGCGGTCGTCGGACACGGAGGAGCCGACAAGCGGCAGGTGCAGTTCATGGTCACGAAGCTCCTCAGCCTTGGAACGCCGCCGAAGCCGGACGACGTCGCGGATGCCCTCGCGGTCGCGATTTGCCACGCCTTCCAGAGCCGAATCCCCGAGATCGCGGAACGGAGGCCATGAAATGGGAAGTCGCATGAAAGCAGCATAGAATAGTGTTCATGCAGCCACCGCGCCAGAGCAATTCCACCGCCGCCGTGATCGCGGCCGTTGCCCTTGGCTCCGGGATTCTGGGGGCGGTCTGCGGGGCGTTCATTACTTACTCGGTGATGTCTGTCGGCCGACTGTCAACTC
>DATJYD010000595.1:0-2208 GCA_035499755.1 Fimbriimonadaceae bacterium | reverse complement strand
GCGTTGACGAAGTGCAGCCGCGTGAGCTGCGTGATGTTCTCGGTGATCCGCATGACCTTCATGGCGTCCCTCCACAGGCTTGACTGCTTGACTTAGCTAACAGCGTTAGCCAGAATAGCTAACATTGTTAGCCTGTCAAGTCGAAGCTTCGAGGAGGTCCAGATGACGACGACCGACGCCGCGCTCACTCCGCGCGCACGCGAGATTGCCGGCGCCGCACTCGAGCTGCTCGAGGCCGAGGGGCCCGAGGGACTGACGATGCGCAGGCTTGCCGCGCGCCTCGGCATTCGAGCGCCGTCGATCTACAAGCACCTGCCGGACAAGGAGGCGCTCGAGGCGGCGATCATCTCGCTCGGATTCGAGCGACAAGCTGATGCGTTCGCCGGCGCGCTCGAGGGCGCCGACGATCCGCTGACTGCGCTCGCGCGGGTCTATCGCGAGTTCGCCCACGGGCATCCGCATCTCTACCGTCTCATGACCGAGCGGGAGCTCAACCGAACGCTGCTGACCCCCGGGGTCGAGCAACGGGCGGCGCTGCCGGTCCACGAGGCGGTCGGCGGCGACGCCGACCTGGCGCGCGCGACCTGGGCCTTCGCGCACGGAATGACCATCCTCGAGCTCGACCGCCGCTTCCCACCGGACGCAGATCTGGACGCCGCCTGGCAGCGCGGCCTGGATGCGTTTCGTTCGGTGAAGCCACGTCGGAATCGTGATTAATGCCGCGCGATCTATTCGAGCAGCTATTTCGAGATGATCCTCGACCACACGGAATCTTTTCTTCTCTGGACCCTTGCGCTCGTCCGTCGGTTCGTCTATCCTCCGTTCCGATAACGATGTTGACTTCCATGTACTCGACATTTTCTGCGGGATCGATCGCCGAAGCGACCGTAGTCGCGTGGCGGCCGTGCGAGCACCGACTCGCGAACGCGGCCGGTCGGACCGATTCCGTGGATGCCCTCGCAGTGGGGTGCGCGCGCTAAGCAAACAAGCGCATTCCGGCTCAGCGAGGGCGACCCGAGAGGTCGCCTTCGTCGTTTCAGGGACAGAACGTCGTCGAACGAAAGGAACCTGCCCAGCTTGAGAAAGACAGAACCGACAATGAGGCCCCGCCCGAGAGAGAAAGGACCTCCGCGTTTTCATTGCAGAGAATCGAGAGCTGAAATACTCAGCTACTTTAGCGATCGAGTTTTCAGAAGAACGCGCGAGCACCGGGCTCCAAAACCGCTCCACGTCGGACGCGGAATCGAACTCTCGGTTCCGACGATCCAGGGTCGAAGGGTGGGCGAGTGGCTTGGACAACATCGTTTGCCTTACGGCGAACGTGACAGAGCACGAAACGGATGCCACCGGCCGCTGCTGCGTCGATCTCCGACTTCTCGGAGATGGACGGAGGGCGGGCTCGAGGCCGCCTCGAAGACCGGGCGCCCGTGGGGTGGCGGGCGCCCGTGCATTCCGGGATCGTCTAATCGGGAGGACACCACGCTCTGAACGTGGAGATCGAGGTTCGACCCCTTGTGCCGGAGCTCGTACGGGCGGATAGCTCAATCAGGGAGAGCGACTGTCTTACAAGCAGGAGGTTGCTGGTTCGACTCCAGCTCCGCCTATCTCGTGGCCGTAGCTCAGCGGTAGAGCGCTCGCCTGAAACGCGGGGCGGCGCAGGTTCGATCCCTGCCGGTCACATCGATGGCTTCGTAGCTCAATTGGGGAGAGCCGCCGACTCTTAATCGGTGTGGTGCAGGTTCGAGTCCTGCCGAAGCCACTCGTTCGGAAGGGCGTCGTCCCTCGTTCCGGTGTGGTCGAGCGGGCAAGACGCGCGACTGTTACTCGCGAGGCGCAGGTTCGAGCCCTGCTGCCGCAGCCTTTCACGCCCCCGTGGTCGAACGGGAGATGACGCCGGGCCCTCAACCCGGAAGCTGCGGGTTCGAGCCCCGCCGGGGGTGCTGATCCATCTGGTCGTAGGGGAGCGTGGCCACCCCGCCGGCTTCGGGCGCCGGAGATCGCAGGTTCGAGTCCTGCCGACCAGACTTGCGCGATAGAGGAGCGGCTGTCCTCGCGAACCTCATGAGCTCGAGATCGTGGGTTCGAATCCCACCCGCGCGCGATCCTTCGGGGGCGTAGCTCAGAGGCAGAGCGCTCGCTTGTCAGGCGATCGGCCGCCGGTTCGAATCCGGTCGTCCCCGTGCGTGGTGGCTGTGGTGTAACGGCAGC
>DATJYD010000594.1:0-4146 GCA_035499755.1 Fimbriimonadaceae bacterium | reverse complement strand
CTAAAGGCCGAAACTCACAACTTTCCTTGAGTTTCCTATGAGTCGAGGCCAATCCGACTCAGCCCGGAACTTCCATGCTTCCTGCGCCAATCACGCCATATTGGCGTGCAACGCAATTATATGACGAGCGGGCCACGAAGTGCAAGTCGTTGAAAACAAAAAACCGGGAAAAATGTTGCTGTTGTTGCGGTCAGGAGCGCAATTATGGACGCATCCGCTTGATCTTCAAGCTGGATCGGCAGCCCTGAACAAAGCCTGTCGCCTTCCGCGCTCCGGTAATAAGACGAGAAGCAAAGGTCCCAGCGACACGTCTCCGCCTCATGGAGATCGGGCGGAGTTGGCAGCAGGGCGCGGCAGATGAAGGTCGACGCGCTTCGAGAACCATGCGGCGCCGAGCCGGAATCTAGGCTTGCGTGAAAGCTGCGATTATCGAGGTCCGGTCTCGGCCACGATCACCGACTCGATACCGCCGCGAACGTTGAACCGTCCCGTGACCCGCATCCATCGAGGGCGGCAGGCGGCGGAAAGCTCGTCGAGGAGCCGGTTGACGACGCCCTCGTAGTAGATTCCTTCGTTCCGGAAGGAGTAGTAGTACAGCTTCAGCGATTTCAGCTCGAGGCAATCGGCGTCCGGCACATACTCCAGCTCGATCGTGCCGAAGTCCGGCTGGCCCGTCTTGGGGCAAACGCTGGTGAACTCCGAGCAGACGTGGCGGATCAAGTAGTCACGTCGAGGAGCAGGGTTCGGGAAGACTTCAACGACAGCCATCGCTAGTTCCTCCGCGATAGGGAGCCGAAATCGCGGAGCAATCGAGAATACCGGAGCGGCCCGGAGCGCTGGGCGATCCGGCTGAGCCATGCCCCGAGATCCCAAGTGCGACGAACCTCGCGGCAGATCCGGACCCCGCGGCTCTCCACCCGCTAGGAAGCCGTCGCTTTGCCTTGGGTCGCCTTCGGTAGTAGGAGGAAAGGCGACAGGGGCAAACCTTCGAAAGCTCCCTCTCGGTCGCCGATCGCAATCTCGAGCAAGGGGTGGTAAGCCGTCTTTTCCCAAGCCCAAGAACGAGTGACTGATCGCATCTCCAGCGTCTGCACGCAAGGCTGCGGAGCACTTTTTGACTTTCTTGCCTCTTGGAACGTCACCGCCGGGCTGTATTGTGAGCGGCAAGAAAGTCCAAAAAGCGTAGGCCTTGCGTGCAGACGCTGGAGATGCTTGGAGACCGGCGTTCTTGGGCTTGGGGAAAGACGGCGGTTGGGGTCGGGAGAAGTTTGCCTACATGATTGGGACGCAACATGCAAAGAAGCGCTCTCATAGGCCCGAATCACGTAACGGGACCGCGATCCCGCTGCGGCAGGGCTTGCCCTGCGAACCGGTCATGTACAGCGCTGGCCGTTTTTCTTCCTCCCTATATAGGCACCCCCTTTGGGGGGAAGAAAAGTCGCGAGCAGAGGGTCGCGGTTCTTCAACTGCGGGTCCGCCTCTAAGCCCGACCGCAGGGCTTTGCTTCGCCTTGGGTCGCCTTCGATGATTGGGAACAGCTTCAGAGGCAAAACCCGGAAGCTCGCTCCTGCGTTTAGCGAATTGGCTGAGCTAGAGCACAACCAAGCCGTGGGTCGTCATGGCTTCGTTGGCCTCGGCGAACGCGGCCGCGAAGGCCGGCCAATCTTCTTCGTCGATGCTGATCCGGGAGCAATTCCCGGTTGGGGAAAGGCAGTTGATGACGACCCGGGCGCTTTCGCCCGGTCTTTTCCTCACATCGAATTCGTACCGGCACGATCCGGCGCGAAGCCACGCGCGAGCGGTTTGTTCCTGGGACCTCATTGTCATCCTCGCAAGACTCCCAGGTCATTATCCGTTACAAATGTTAAGATCTTTAGGGCGAGTGGATAACTTTCATCAAGTTCGCTTTCCGAGCATCAGGCGCCCTTCGAAAGGCGGCTCTTGATGGAGAAGGTGGCGAGCATGCCGAGGATGCCCAGAACCGTCGCCAACGCGGCGAGGCTGAGAAAGCGCCCGATCACGATGCTGCGGTGCCCGGTGATCGGGTCGCAGTGGATGCACCCCAGGAATATGTCGGTCGATTTGACCCCGAGTTTGCTCGCGTTCGCCACGTTGATGTCCTCGCTGAGACGATCCGTCCCGAAAGTCGGGCTCAGAATATAGCTCGAAATCTCTCCGGACGAGGTCAAGAACATGATCCCGGAAGGGTGGTTGATGACGTCGTTTTTGGCGTCATACGTGTAGTAGAACCCCAGCTTGTCGGTCAGCTTCCGGATCGAGCCGAGGCTGCCCGTAAGGACGTGCCAGCCCGCTTCGGTGCCCTTCAGTTTCGGAGCCGTCGAGAACACTTCCGCGTATTTTTCGGCGGCCAGGTCGGTGCCTTCTTGCGGATCGATACTCAGCACGATGACGTTAAAGTCCTTTCCGACCCGCTGATTGAGCTGAGGCAGTGCTTGCAGAAGTTCGTTGAACTCCACGCTGCACACCCCCTGGCATCGATAGAAGATCGGCAAGACCAGAGCCGGCCGCGAACCGAGAATCTGTCCGATCGTCACGGTTTGCCCGGTCTGATCCTTGAAGGAGTCATCCATGGGGACTTGGCCGCCGAGATTCTGGACGACCCGAACCTTGGTCCGATCGATCGCCGGCTGAGCCGGAGCTTGAGCGTCGGGAGCCCAGTCCTGTGCTCCAGCCAGGCACGAAAGAGCGACGAGCGCGAGCAGGAGATATTTCATGGTCCGACCTGACAGGTTACCCGCTGGACCTCGACGGCCCTCCCATGCAGCACGTCCGACGGTAGAATCAGAGTCGCAACGCTGCTGGAGTTCCCTTGATGCAGACCAAGCCCTTTGCCGTGCATGCGACCGCGGGTCCAGCCGTGGCTACTCAATTGGCGGTTCAGTCGATTGTGAAGGAAATCAAGGGAATGGGCGTGCCGGAGGAACAAGAAGAAAAGATGCCGAATGACAGTTTCGACGCGGACGTGATCGTGATCGGCGCCGGCCCGGGAGGGTATGTCGGGGCGATTCGCGCCGCGCAGCTTGGCGCCAAAGTGATCTGCGTTGAGAAGGAGTATCTGGGAGGGACTTGTCTCAATTGGGGCTGCATTCCTTCGAAAGCGATGATCGGAAGCGTCGAACGGCTACAGCACGTGCAGCACGCCGACAAGCTCGGCGTAAAAGTCGAAGGCAAAGTCGAGATGGACTTTGAGTCGTTCTCCACGCGCAGGAACAAGATCGTTCAGACTCAGCGAAACGGCGTCGGCATGCTCTTCAAGAAGAACGGCGTCCGCCACGTCGAGGGCTTCGCCTCCTTCAAGGACAAGCACACGATCGAAGTCAAGAAGCCGGATGGCACGACCGAGACCCTGCGCGGCAAGAACTTCATCCTCGCGATGGGATCGGGCGTGATCATGATCAAGATCCCCGGACTGGAGGGTGGCCGCGACGAGGACGTCTGGACTTCCGACGACGCCGTCACGGCTCCCTTCGTGCCGAAGTCGATGCTCGTTCTCGGCGGTGGCGCCGTCGGCTGCGAATTCAGCTATGTTTTCAATGGCCTCGGGACCCAGGTGACTCTCGTTGAGATGATGCCGACCCTGATCCCAATGATGGACGGCGATCTCGGCACGGAACTGGGCAAGCTCCTCGGCCGCCAGGGCGTCAAGGTCAAGACCGGCGCGAGCCTGGACAAAGTCGAGAAGACCGGCGAAGGCTGGAAGTGCTTCGTGACCTCGGGTGGCAAGACGGAAGAGGTCACCGTCCAAGTGATCCTCCTCGGAGTGGGCCGGAAGGCGATGACCGACGAGATGAATCTCGAGAAGATCGGGGTCAAGCTGCACAAACGGGGAGTCGAATTGGCCGACGACACGATGCGGACCCATGTCCCCAACATCTTCGCGATCGGCGACGTCACCGGGCGGATTCAGCTCGCCCATGTCGCTTCGATGGAAGGGATTTTTGCGGTGACGAACGCCATCCGCGGCGAGAACCGTAAGATGGACTACAAGGCCGTGCCGAACTGCGTGTACACGATTCCCGAGGTCGCCTCGGTCGGCCTGACCGAATCGGAGGCGAAAACGAAGGGATACGACGTGGTCGTGGGCCGGGCGAACTTCCGGCCGTTCGGGAAACCGATGGCGATCGG
>DATJYD010000593.1:0-2429 GCA_035499755.1 Fimbriimonadaceae bacterium | reverse complement strand
ATTCCAGCCGAGGACCCGGAGGATTGGACGGGGGCCCAGACGGTACGTCGCCAAAGCGCTTCGAAACTTGATGGGCAGCGCGGCGATCTGCGCATGGACCTCCTCATCCGGGTCGCCTGGACGATCGTTGGAGGCCCCGGCGACGCGTGGCGTCGGGTCGATCTCCGACCGGCCGTCCATGCGGTCAAGAATCAACCCGATGGCACGCTGCATCACATGGGTCATCACGGCATTGAACTGGATTGCCGCCGAGGCCGCGCCCGATCGCTGAGCGTAGACGATCTTCAGCCGGCCGAAAAGGAGAATCCGGGTCAGTTCGATGAAGAGGGTATCGCCGTAAGTCGCACGGAGGACCCGGCAGCCGGAGGGCTCGTTTCCTGTCGCGAGCATCCAGCCTTTCGGCTGGATTGCGAGCAGGGCTGCAGGCGGGGAATCGAGACCCGTCTGCGGATCGGGAATCAGGATCAGCAGGTCGATCTCGTCGTCCCGGCCCAGCGCCCGGAGCATGACGGTCTTGAGCGGCTCCGGAGCGTAGAGCACGTCGCGCAGCTCATAGGGAAACTGGCCGAAGAGCGAGGGTTCGCCATCCATGGGTGGGGACACTGGCTCGATTTTACGAGATATGGGAAGAGTGGGTTGTCATGGAGCGGCTGTAGGTGGTCCCGACCGGAGTTCGGCGAACCATCCGGTACATCACCCAAGAGAAGGGTGTCTCTTTGCATGTTGGAACGAAGAGCGGGTGCCGCGACGAAGAACCTTGGATGCGTGCGCGGGCGGGCGGCGGAATCCGAGGTCCTTCGCCTGCGAGGCTCGTTCCACTCGCCTCAGGCTTCAGGATGACGGGTGCGGGCGGCGGGATCCGAGGTCCTTCGCCTGCGAGGCTCGTTCCACTCGCCTCAGGCTTCAGGATGACGGGTTGGGCTGCGCAATGCGAGCAACGGCTTCTGATCAAGGAACTCAGGGAAAGCCCTGCCGCTACGGCGACAACTCATCACGCATAGATCGGGCCAAGCGGCGAGCAAGCTCCGATTGGGGCAGCTAAGCCCAATGCTGTTTACTTAAGGAGACCGAACCACCGAATCCACCGAGGTCCACCGCCTCGGAGGCGGGGCCGATTCGACGGCCGGCGGCCCAAACTAAATCGTATTGCAACTAAGCGGAGCGGCGAGCGCGGAGGTGGCCAATGAGGAGGGCGATGTCCGCGGGCCGGACTCCCGGCACGCGGGATGCTTGGCCGACGGTCGTCGGCCGGACTCGGCCAAGCTTCTCGCGGCTTTCATAGCTAAGGCCCTTCATCCTCTGCCAGTCCCAGCCGCTGGGGATTCTGAACTCGTCCAGGCGCCTAGCCTGGTCGGCGAGACGCTGTTGGCGCTGGATGTATCCGTCGTACATCGCGGCCAGCTCGATCTGTTCACGGATATCGCGAGGCATCCCGATGATGGGTTGCAGGGAGGTTGTCGGGGTGGGGGGAGTGGGGCGCGGGGGCGCTGGGGCGTTGGGGCGTTGGGCGTTTGGGGCAACTCCTGATAGCCTAGAGGCGGTCGCCACGAGCTTGTCGAGCGTCATCTGGGGTCGCTTCATCAGATCGAACAGCGACATCTTGTTGGCGATCGGCGCTTCTCCCAGCTCTTCGAGCGCGGGCGAATCGGCGGCGTAGAGGAAGGTCTCCTTGAGAATCGCCAGGCCCCGGCCGATCTCATGCTGCTTGGCTTCGAACCGCTCCCAGCGCTCATCCGAGCACAAGCCGGTCTCCCGAGCCTGGGGCGTCAGGCGAGCGTCGGCGTTGTCGTGGCGCAGAATGAGCCGATGCTCGGAGCGAGCGGTCAGCATGCGGTAGGGATCTTCGACGCCCTTCGTGACGAGGTCGTCGACCATCACCCCGATAAAGCTGTTGTCGCGCGGGAAATCAACACTCGACTCGCCAAGAGCGTGACGCGCCGCATTGATCCCGGCGACGATTCCCTGGCCGGCCGCCTCTTCGTAGCCGCTCGTGCCGTTGAGCTGGCCGGCGAGAAAGAGGCCATCGAGCTGCTTGCTCATCAGGTGCTGATCGAGCTGCAGGGGGTCGGCCATGTCGTACTCGACGGCATAGCCGGGCCGGATCATCTCGACATCTTCGAGGCCGGGGATCGTTCGAAGGAACGCGAGCTGAACCTCGGAGGGAAGGCTCGTCGAGACGCCTTGAACGTAGATTGAGTCGCTCTCCCATTCCTCCTGTTCCAGAAAGATGGGATGGCTCTCCTTCTCGGAGAACTTGACGACCTTGTCCTCGATGCTCGGGCAGTAGCGCGGGCCGACGCCCTCGATTTGGCCGCCGTACATCGCGCTCTCGTGCAGATGCTTGCGAATGAGGTCGTGAGTCGCGGCGGTCGTGCGGGTCTGCCAGCAAGGCAGCAACTCGCCGGCGGGAAAAACGCGGTCGTGGAGGA
>DATJYD010000592.1:0-2994 GCA_035499755.1 Fimbriimonadaceae bacterium | reverse complement strand
CCTTGGATCACATGGAAGGCGGTAATGACCAAGTCCGAGCGTATGTAGGCAAACCCGGTGCCCGCGCCCACCTCGACCTTCCCATCCTCGTGCAGGGTCGTCCGGATACTGAGAATCGCCGGCTGGCATTGCTTGAAGATCTCGGCCGCGGTCAAAGCTCGGTCGGCCTGAGTCTGGCTTAGATGATGGGATCTCTTCTTGACCTGAGCCTCCAGCGACGACGGCAAGATCGCAAGAAGCGACACGAGAGCGATCAAGAAACCAACTTCACACGACCGACGATTCATCTCTCCGCACCATCCAACCAACTCGCTCCGCCAGGCAAGGAGTCGCAGTACCATTTAGGTTGACTCATGTTACACAAGCGCGTATCGAGATGTCTACTAGTGTAACACATTCTTCATACATTCTCGAAATGAATCCGGCTGAACATGCAAGAGCCGAGGGAGGCCGGAGGGCGCTTCCTTGCATTCGGTTGGTTCGAGGCGATTCGCTATCGAAAGACGAAGTCCCAAGGGCGTTCTTGCGGTTTATCGATCAAGAAGCGAACCTGCGCGGCGTCGCGTCGTCCTTGCTAGAGACAGGCTCGGCCTCGTCATTCGGAAGCGCGCCCAACCGCTGCCGCCAATCGTGCAGCTATGGCTATGGGAAGCGCAATCACCGACAGTAAAGCCCCCCGCGCAACTCGGAGCAGAATCGACGACCTCGTCTTCGCGAGGCTGAAGCAGGTCGGGTTGAAGCCGAACGCGCCTTGCTCGGACGAGGTTTTTCTTCGGCGCGCCTTCATCGACGTTATCGGCACGCTCCCCACACCCAAGGAAGCAGAGGAGTTTCTAGCCGGCAAGGCTACCGACAAGCGCTCGAAGCTGATCGCCGGTCTCCTCTGGCGAGACGAGTTCGCAGACTATTGGGCGATGAAATGGAGCGACTTGCTTCGAGTCAAGTCCGAGTTTCCAATGGACCTTTGGCCGCTGGCGGCGCAGGGTTACCATCGATGGATCCGGGACAGCCTGCGCGCCAACTTGCCTTACGACCGGTTTGTTCGAACCCTACTGACGTCGAGCGGAAGCGATTTTGCGACGCCGCCGGTGAATTTCTACCGGGCTGTAAGCTCAAAGACTCCGGAGCCGATCGCGAAAGCGGTCGCCCTCACCTTCATGGGAGTCAGAGCGGAGAAGTGGCCGAAAGGCCGGCTTTCCGGCATGGCCGCCTTCTTCTCCCAGATCGGCTACAAGCGCACGGACGAATGGAAGGAAGAGATCGTCTTTTTCGATCCCGGCAAACCGGCGGGTCAGGCCGTGTTTCCGGACGGGAAGGCATGCCACTTGAGTCCGGACCGCGATCCGAGAGAGGTCTTCGCCGACTGGCTCATCACGCCTGAGAACCCGTGGTTCTCACTCAACATCGTGAACCGGATTTGGAGCTGGCTTTTCGGACGCGGCATCATTCAGGAGCCGGACGACATTCGACCGGATAACCCGCCCCAGAATCCAGCCCTCTTGACCTATCTCGAATCGGAGTTGGTTTCGTCAGGATATAACCTCAAGCATGTCTTCCGGCTGATCCTGGAATCCGGAACCTACCAGCAGTCCTCGGCCGAGCAAGCCGCGCACGCCGACGAGAACTTCGCGCGTTATCCCATTCGTCGGCTGGAGGCCGAAGTGCTCATCGACGCTCTCGACCAGATCACCGGAACGACCGAGAGCTACTCCAGCTCGATTCCAGAGCCTTTCACCTTCATTCCCGAAGAACAGCGCTCAATCCTGCTTCCCGACGGCAGCATCACCAGCGCCTTTCTCGAGATGTTCGGACGCCCGCCCCGCGACACGGGATTCGAGTCGGAGCGGAACAACCGGCCCAGCTCGGACCAGATGCTGCATCTCCTCAATTCGAGCCACATGCAGCGAAAGATCGAACGCGGCCCGAAGATGCTGGAATTGATGCGTCCCGGCCTGGACCCGAGGGACGTCTGCGACCAACTCTACCTGTCGATTCTCTCACGCCATCCCGCCGATGCCGAGCAAGAGATCGTTGCAGGGCACTTCAGAAGCTCAGAAAACCGGCGCGCGGCTGTGGCCGACGTCGCCTGGGCGCTGATCAACTCCGCCGAGTTCCTGTACAGGCACTAGGGATTGCGTATTGCCATTTGAGGATTGG
The DNA here is from genome assembly GCA_035499755.1 of Fimbriimonadaceae bacterium. Classification (GTDB taxonomy): domain Bacteria; phylum Armatimonadota; class Fimbriimonadia; order Fimbriimonadales; family Fimbriimonadaceae; genus JAEVZK01. The sequence continues at coordinate 837 of DATJYD010000592.1, read as the reverse complement.
GTCCAACAAGTCCAACCAGTTCCAGCAAAGACAAGGAAACATGAACAACCGAGAAGAACTAGAGTCGGACCTGGTGATCCGGCTCAGCCGCCGAAGCGCCATTAGGCTGGGTCTGTATGGCGTTGCCGGGTTGATGATGGCGGACTTCCTCCACGTGCCCGCTTTGGCCGCGGAGCCGGTTCTCCCGTTCAGACCGAGCGCGGGCAATGCCAAGGCGATCATCCAGATCTGGCTTTGGGGCGGTCCTTCGCACGTGGATACCTTCGATCCCAAACCGGAGGCCGGCAACGACTACACCGGCCCCTTCACGAGCCCCATCGCCACCAACGTCGCGGGAATCCGGATTAACGAGCTCATGACCGAGCTCGCGAAGGTCGCCGACAAGTATTCGATCATCCGCAGCATGACCCACGGAAACAACGGGCACGAGACCGCCGCCTACATGGTGCAAACCGGCTTCAAGTCCGGGGACGGCCTCGTCCACCCCGGCCTCGGCGCCGTCGTTTCGCTCTTGAAGGGTTATCAGGCCGGCTATAAAGGCCTGATTCCTCCCTACATCGTCTTGACCCAGCTCCTTGGCAGGTTCTCCGAAGCCGGCTTTCTCGGGTCGAAGGCCAAGCCGTTTGCAACGGGAGGCGACCCCAACGCGGCGCGATTCCTGGTGGAAGGCGTGGTCGCCGAAGGCATTACGGACCAGCGGCAGCGGGAACGGCGGGAGCTGCTGGCGCAACTCGATACGCTGCGAAAGCAGCTAAGGAACGATCCTCAAATCTTGGCGCTGAACGACTGTGAGGCGGAGGCTTATAATCTGATCCTCGGGGACGGAGCCAAGGTCTT
>DATJYD010000591.1:0-3384 GCA_035499755.1 Fimbriimonadaceae bacterium | reverse complement strand
CTGTCACCCATAGATCCGGGCTAATCCTCTGGAAGCCGCGGCAGTCGGCGACGCCGAAACCACCTCTACTGGGCGGCCTTCAGCTCCACGTGAAAAGCGCAGCCCTTCGGCTGATTCGGTTCGATCCAGATACGCCCGCCTCGGGATTCGACGATCCGCTTGCACAGCGCGAGGCCGATTCCGAAGCCACCCTCCTGGCGGGAGCGGCCAAGGTCGATCCGCGCGAACCGATCGAAGACTCTCTCCGCGTCTTTGGCTTCGATGCCCGGTCCCTGGTCGCGGACCTCGAGTACGACGGTTGCATCGACGGATTCGGCGCTGATTGAGCATGCGGTTCCCGCCTCGCTGGCACGCAGGCTATTGGAAAGAAGATTGTCGGCGATCACGTCGAATTCGGATTCGGAGAGCTCGGCCTTGGTCGGCTCGACCGCCAGCGTTAGTTCCACCTGCTTGTCCGCGAAGCGGTCGACCCATCGCGCGTGAGCCTTCTCGGCCGCCTCGGCGATGTCGAGCGCGGGAGATGCCTCCTGGGCGGGAGCAGCCGAGCGAAGCAGGAGCTCGACGAGGCTCGTCAGGCGTCCCGTTTCCTCGGCCAAGATCTTGAGCGTGGAGCGGTACTCGGAGACCGCGCGCGGCCGGCTGAGCACGGTCTCGATCTGCCCGCGAAGCACCGTGAGAGGCGTGCGAAGCTCGTGCGCGGCGTCGGAGAGAAAACGCTCCTCGCGCTTCACCGAGGATTCCAGGCGGTCGAGGAAACGGTTGAGCCGCAGCTCGAACTCGCGGTATTCCCCGTAACTTTCGACGTGGAGGCGTCCCGACAGGTTGTCCAGGCTCATGGTCTCGGCTTCGCCGGCCAGCCGCGAGAGCGGCATGAAGGTGGCGCGAGCCGTCAGCCAAGTGGCGAGAGCGACGCCCGCGACCATCGGAAACCAGAGCAACGCGCAAGTTCCGATAAAGCGCTGGATGATGATGTCGTGCGGGGTCCAGTCGAGCGCTCCCACCACCACTTTCCCGCGATAGGTGCCGCTCCGCACCAGCTCCGGCGAGCCATTGACTTCCACGACGCCCGGTCGGGTAATGAACGGCGGGATCGTCCGGCCGTCGTGGTAGAGCAGGGTGCCGTTCATGTCGTAAACCGCCATGCTGAGCATCGGATCCGAGCTGACGACCTCGTCCAACTGGGCGGGGCCCGTCTTCAGGTCGGCCGTCATCTGAGCGATCGCGGGGTCGAGTTCTGCGATCGCCACGCCCCGTTCGACATGGCGGAGGCCGACGATGGACAGCCAGAACAGCAGCAGAAAGAGCACGCCCGCCGAGCCGGCCGCCACGAGGGTCAGGCGCATCCGGTGACTACGGAGCATCGCCTGTCTCCGAGAGCATGTAGCCCTTCCCGCGGACCGTATGGACCAGACGCTTTGCGCCTCTCCACTCCAGCTTGTTCCGGACGTAGCTCACGTAGACTTCGACCACGTTGTCGTCCCGGTCCGGATCGTCCCAGACGTGAGCGAGCAATTCGCGCTTCGAGACCGGGCTGTCCTGGCGGTTGGCGAGAAGCTCCAGCAACCGGTACTCCGTCTCCGAGAGAAAAATCAAGCGATCGCCCCGCGTCACGCGGCGTGAGATCACGTCGATCTGCAGATCGTCGCACCGGAGAATTGTGGGCTGCGTATCCTTGGCTCGGCGGAGGAGGACGCGGACCCGCGCGAGCAGTTCCTCCACCCCGAACGGTTTGCCCAGGTAATCGTCGGCTCCTGCGTCGAGGCCCTTGACCCGGTCCGACATCGCGGATTTGGCGCTGAGAATGAGAACCGGCGTCTTGGCGGCGCGCTGATGGGCCGCGTCGAGAAGCTCCATCCCGTCCCGGTCCGGCAACATAAGATCGAGGATGACTAGATCGGGATCCTCGGTCGTCCACAGACGTTCCCCGCTGCCGGCATCGCCGGCGACGGCTACTTCATATCCGGCCTCGTCCAGCGCTTGCCGAACGAAGGACGCGACGTGCTCCTCATCCTCGACCACCAGAATCAGTGGCTTTTCTCGGCTTCGATGTTGGCCCGTGACGTACAACTGCTCCTTTGTACATATTCTAGTTCCGGTTCCTACTTAGAAAGCTCTAAGGTCGGATCTTAGCGGCTCCGCTGAGCCGTTGCCTTGTCCCGTGGCTTCGCGGAGGCACGCTCGTTCACGGGGCCTTAATGCCGAAGCCCCGGAGTTCGCTGGTAGGATGACTGCGATTTGCGCTTTTACAACTCCAGCCTGATGCGCCCGGCTTTGGTTCTCTTTTGCGCGTTGGTAAGATGCGGGTTCGCGTCTCAAGCGCCGCAGCCTCTTTCCCTAGACGAAGCCGTCGCGCAGGCTCTGAACGCGAATCCGGCCGTGGCATCGGCGCGCCAGCACGTGACGGAGATGCAGGCGCACGTTTCCGAAATGGAGGGCGCGAAGAGGCTGCAGCTTTCCTTCGAAGGCACGGTCAGCGAGTCGAACGGTCGGGTCGCCGACCCGCCTTCGATCCAGTCGTTCGGTACCGCGGAGGCGACCCTCAATGCGCCGATTCCCAACGCCGGGCGCGCGGGCGCTCAAGTGGACCAGGCCCGCCAGCAACTCTTGGCCGCCATGGCCCAGTTGAAGCGCGCCGTGCTCGACGTCGAATTCCGCACTTCGCAGGCGTTCGTCGAGCTTTGGAGGGCCCGGGAGGGACAGGACATCGCCCAACAGAACTTCGATCAGGCGAAGCGCCAGGCGGCAGATACCCAGAAGCGAATCGATGCGGGAGACGTCCCCGCCGCCGATCTGCTCAAGGCTCAAGTGCAGGTGGCGCAGAACCAGGCTGCGCTCGCCCGGGCGAAGAACGCCGTTTCAGTGGCCCTGGAGAATCTGAACGACTTGCTCCAACGCGATCTCGATTCCCCGCTCGATCTGGCTCCGGCCACTTCTTTGCCCAACGTCGAGGTCTCCGCCGAAAGCGCCGTGGCTGCCGCGCTCAAGGAATCGCCGGACGCGGTCGAAGCCCAGGCGAACCTGGAAGCTGCCAAGGCGAACACGCGCTTCGTTCGCCATTCCCGGGATCTCGACTACTCGCTGGGCTTGACCCACGCGAGAACCTCGGATATCACCGCCTATTCCTATCTCACCACCCTCGGGCTGACGATCAGCTTTCCCGTAACCGACGGAGGAGTCGCATCTCAGCAGATCAAGCAGGCGTTGCTCCAGGAGAAGGAGGCGGAAACCGCGCTCAAACGGGCCCGCCGAAGCGTGAGGCTGGCGGTCGAGCAGGCGCTGCTCGACCTGGAGGGCGACGAGGCGAACGCGACGGCCACTGCGGCGACCGAGGAGATCGCGCGCCAGAGCCTTCAGAAGGCCCAGCAGTCGTACGACGCCGGGCTC
>DATJYD010000590.1:0-2574 GCA_035499755.1 Fimbriimonadaceae bacterium | reverse complement strand
GACTATTACGCCGAGGCAAGCTGCACGGCCGGACGCGCCAACTTCGTCACCGGTGAGCTGCCGATCCGGACCGGTCTGACGACGGTCGGACAGGCGGGATCGCCATTGGGGATTCCCGATCAGGCAGTGACGATCGCGCAGGTTCTCAAGGCGATGGGATATGCCACCGGCCAGTTCGGCAAGAACCATCTCGGCGACCTCAACAAATTCCTGCCGACCGTGCATGGATTCGATGAGTTCTTCGGCTACCTCTACCACCTGGACGCCATGGAAGACCCCTGCCACGCCAACTATCCGCCTGCCGCGAAGAACACGGTCGGCCCGCGCAACATGGTCCATTCCTGGGCCACGAACGTGGACGATCCGACGGTCCAGCCGCGCTGGGGCAAGATCGGGAAGCAGAAGATCGAGGACGCCGGGACCCTCTGTCCGGACCGGATGAAGACCATCGACACCGAGATTCTCGACAACGCGCTCAAGTTCGTCGACAAGTCGAAGGCGGCCGGCAAGCCGTTTTTCCTCTGGCTGAACCCAACCCGGATGCACGTCGTCACGCACCTCTCGGACAAGTACGAGGCGATGCGCACGCCCGAGAACGGCTGGTCGATCGAGGAGGCCGGGATGGCGCAGCTCGACGACATCGTCGGCTCCGTCCTGAAGTACGTCAAGGACAACGGCCTCGACAACAACACGGTCATTGCCTTCTCGACGGACAACGGCGCCGAGAACTTCACCTGGCCGGACGGCGGACAGACCCCGTTTGCCGGCGGCAAGGGGACGGCGCTCGAAGGCGGCTTCCGCGTCCCGGCGATGATTCGGTGGCCCGGCAAGATCCCAGCCGGCAAAGTCGAGAACGGCATCGTGTCCGGGCTCGATTGGTTCCCGACCTTCGTCTCGATGGCCGGCGATCCGAACATCGCCGCGGAGCTCCGGCAGGGCAAGCCTCTCGGCGGCCAGAACTACAAGGTGCATCTCGACGGCTACGACCAGACCGACATGCTCATGGGAAAGGGTCCATCGAAGCGACACGAGATCTTCTACTTCACCGAGGGCACCCTCTCCGCGGTGCGCATCGACGACTACAAGTGCCGCTTCACCGATCAGCCGAACGGCTGGCTCGGCGCGACGGTAAAGGTCGACTGGCCGATCCTGGTCAACATTCGCCTCGACCCCTTCGAGCGGACCGGGATGTACAACGGCAAGGACAACGGCTCGATCGCGTATTACAACTGGTTCGCTTACGAGTTCTGGCGTTTCGTGTACGTGCAACAGGAGGTCGCGAAGGCGGCCCAGACCTTCCTCGAGTTCCCGCCGATGCAGAAGGGCGCGAGCTTCAACCTCCAGCAGCTGAAGGAAGAGATGGAAAAGAAGATGGAGGCCCACGCAGCACAGTAGATCCGCGGTCCAGAGCTCTCGGAGGCGGGCGGCCCGTACGCCGCCCGCCGGTTTCCCTGGCTTGGTGGCTAGCGCTCGCGACTTCCTTCTTCTCGGCCAGGGCGGGGCTTGGTCATACACTATTGTCGTGATGGATTCTTCGCTTCCAGCGGCCGACCTCATCGCCCGCGGTCTGGCGGACCTGGCCCTCAAGATCGAGTCGCCCGAGTCCCTGCTCGTCTCCATCGGGGCGCCGCGCCTGCGGCGTATCGGTCTCGACGTACCCACGGCCCTGCCGTCGCCGGAACACCGCTTGTACGAGCTTCTGGCGCGGTCCGACTCGGACTCGGCTCACTCGCGTTACAACGCGCTCCTGCGCAGGCTCGTGAGCTTCGAGCGGGCCGCCGAATGCGCGAGCCCGTAGACGCGGACCGTATCCGCGACTTCGCGAGGGCCCTCGGGAGTCGAGCGCGGGATGAAGTTCGGGTCTATTTGACCGGCGGAGCGACTTCGGTCTTGCGAGGCTGGCGGCCGACGACGATCGACATCGACCTGAAGATCGTGCCGGACAGCGACCCTCTCCTCTTCGCGCTGCCTGAGCTCAAGAAGAGGTATCGGGTCAACGTCGAGCTCGCCTCTCCGGATGATTTCATTCCGGAGCTCTCGGGCTGGCAGGATCGGAGTATCTTCACCGCACGCGAGGGAACCGTTTCCTTCTTTCACTACGATCCCTATTCCCAGGCTCTCGCGAAACTCGAGAGGGGCCACGATCAGGACCTGCGCGACGTGCGCCGAATGCTGGAGGAAGGCCTTGTCGAGCCGAAGCAGCTTCTCGATTTCTTCGAACAGATTGAGCCGCGCCTGTACCGATTCCCCGCCATCGACCCGCGAGCCTTCCGGCGCGCGGTTGAGGCCGCCTGCCGAGAGCGTCTCTCCTAGCGCTCAGCCATTCGAATTCCGACCCGTCCTGGTCTTGCTCGTTGAGAAATCTCGTTACGTTGTCGAGCCACGGTAAGCGGCGTGTGGAGAGAGGATTCACTAATTGCCTCGAGTCCGCAGTCGTCGTTCCGGGGCGCTCGCTAGTCTCGATGTGGGAGTGCCGCGGCGTTGGAAGAGGGTAGTCGCCAGCCTGGCGCTGGCGATTGCCTCGGTGGCGTTGTCTCCTAACGCTTGGTCACAGCCGACGCCGGCGCCGAGGCC
>DATJYD010000589.1:0-8603 GCA_035499755.1 Fimbriimonadaceae bacterium | reverse complement strand
GATGGAGTCGCGCGCGGCAGTTTCGCTCTCGCCGTCACTCTGCTCTCCCTTTGCTGCGGTTGGCTTTTCTTCGGAGTTCCGGCCGTCTTGTTCGCGGGATTCCTCGGCCTCCACGACTACACGTCGGCGGCTTACCTTCGGCGAGGCGTCACGTTCCCAGCCCAAATGAGTCCCGTTGGAAAGCTTGAAGGCCGCTTCTCGTTCGCTATTGCCGCCGGTCTGCTAACCCTCATTCCGCTCGTCAACGTTTTGATGCTTCCCTGTCTCGTGGCCGGGGGAACCCTGATGGTGGTCGACGCCGAGAAGCCATCCGGTCATGTCACGACTCCGGTATCGCCTCGACCTTCAGTTTAACGACGCGACGGCCGTCGGTCTCCACTATGGTGAAGCGAAGGTTCTGGTCTTCGATCGACTCCCCCTCCTTCGGCTGGCGCCCGAAAAGCCCGAAAACGAACCCTCCGATCGTGTCGAATTCCTCGCTCGCCAGCTCCGCGCCGAGCGCGTCGTTCAAGTCGTCGAGATGAGTCTTTCCGTCGACGAGCAACACTCCGTTCTGGTCGACGATCTCAGGCTCTTCGACATCGTACTCGTCGACGATATCGCCGACGAGTTCCTCGACGATATCCTCGATGGTGACGATTCCGGCGGTGCCGCCGAACTCGTCCTGGACGACCGCCATTTGCGTCTTGTGGAGGCGCATCTCCTGAAGCAGGTCGTGCAGATTCTTCGTCTCGGGAACGAAGAAGACGGGCCGCATCAATGTCCGCAACGCCGGCTTCCTGCCGTTCGCGTGCCGCAGGGCGTTCAGAAGATCCTTGGCATGGACGATTCCGACGATCTGGTCGTCGGTTTCTTCGTAAAGCGGGATGCGAGAGTGACCGGTCTCCTCGATCAGGTTCGCGATCTCCTCGGGCTCGCTCGCCACGGGCAGGGCGTCGAGGTCGACGCGTGGCGTCATGACCTCGCGCGCCACCGTGTCCGTGAACTCGAAGACGCTGTGAAGCAGCTCCTTTTCCTCCTCCTCGATCTCGCCGCTCTCTTGCGCATCCTCGACGATCGACTTGATCTCTTCCTCGGCCTGGTTTTCGAGCGTAAATGACGCCTTCCCGCCGAAACGTGCCGTGATCAATCCTCCCACGGCGGCAACGAACCGGGCAGGCGGCGACAAAAGGACTGCCCAAACCGACACGAACCGGTAGAGGCGCAGGCCGACCCGCATCGGGTGCAGGGATGCGAAGCTCTTCGGAATCAGCTCCATCACAAGGTTGACGAGAAGGATCGGGACGGCCACGACGGCTGCCGAGAGGATCAGGACCTGCCAACTGGGGTTCGCTTCCGGATCGAACCACTTCGCCACGCCAGGAGCCAGCAAGAGCCCCGCGAGCACCATGCCTACGCGGCAAACGTGGCTGCCGAGAATGCAGGCCGCCGTATAGCTCGTCTTTCGGTCCAGGAGCTTCTGTAGCCGGTCCGCCTTCGCGACCATATCGAGATCGCGAAAATGCTTGACATGAAGCGGCCGCATGATGTCGACGGCCGTTTCGCCGGCGACGAACAGGCTGTTGAGAGCGATGATCGCCAGGATCAAGCAGACGGCCGCGCCACCCGACACTCCAACCGCAGTCTGGGCCATCTCCAAACGACTGCCGGTCGCTCCGAGCATCCACAGCGCGGACACGGCCGAGACCATCAGAATCGTCACCGATGTTTCGATCCGTCGAAGCCAGGAGCGGCTCCGGTCGCGTTCGGGAGGTTCGATCATTTAGGCGATAGTCCGAAGATCACAAGGCCGAGCAGGACCCCGATTCCGGCCCCCAGACAAAGCTCGAAGACGGAGTGGATCTTCGCCTCCCAACGGCTTTGCGCGATGATCGCCGCAAGCAGGATCGCGATCGCGGCAGGCAAGAAAGTGTCGGAAATGAAAATAACCGAAGTGGCGAAAAAGAAGCCGTAGGCAGCGTGTCCGCTAACGAGGCCGCCCCGGAAGACTTGGCCGCGCTTTCCAAGCCCCTTTCCCACGATGATGATCACGAAAAGGAGGAAGCAGCCCAGAATGAACTTCACCTCCATGGGAATCCCCAGCGACTCGCCGGTCATATCGATCTTGATCTGCTCCCAGTGGTTTTCCCCGAGCATGATCAAGCTGCCGACGACAATGGCGAGAATGCTCGTGATGAGAACCGCGCCTGCCGCGATGTCCTTGGCGAACTTGGCCAAGGGATGGTAGTTCGGGGAGACAAGGTCTACGGTGGCCTCGATCGCGCTATTGAACATCTCCGCGACGATGACGAGCGAAATCGTGAACAGGAGCACGAGCATCTCGCGCAGGCCGAGGTTCAGGAAGATCCCGAGCAGAATCACGATGACGACCACATACAGGTGGATCCTCATGTGACGCTGAGACCGAAATGCAAAGACGAGCCCGCTCAAGGCAGCCCGCAACGACTTCGTGGCGTCCCTCTTCTTGACGGGAATCACGAGACCGCCTCGCCGTGGAGGATCGACGACCACTCTAGGTCAGGGGCGAAGCCAGCCGCCATCGCGACCCGGTTCATCTCCGCCAACATGGTGGCCCGGTCGCTTTCGGTCTCATCGTCATAGCCGACCAGATGCAGTGCTCCGTGAATGGCAAGAAAGCCGAGCTCCTGGCTTAAGCTAACCCCCCGCGCCCGGGCTTGACGCTCCGCGTAGGGCAGCGCGATGGCGATATCGCCCAGCGGCGCCCCAGGAAAACTCCCAGCCGGAAACGTGAGGACGTCGGTGGCTTCGTCGACTTTGCGAAACCGGCGGTTGAGTTCCCTGATCTCGCTCTCTTCGCAGACGAGAACTGAAACCACCGCCGGCGGGCGGTGCGCTCCCAAGGCCCTATCCACTGCGCGCTCGATGAGCCTCCGAGGAATCCGGCGGCCGGTCTGGTTGACGACGGAGATCGAATGACGACTGTGAGGTTCCATGCTACATCCGGCTGATTCGCACGGACACGGTTACGGTCCTTCGGCAATCAACGGAGCGGGCGTACTCGGCCAGCTCAAGCACGGATTCGGAATCGCGATCTTTGTGGAAGCATAGAAGCTTCGATTGGTCATCAAGAATAAGAGACTCACACAAGGGGGACAAAGTGCCGCGCTAGTTGCGGGACTTGCTGCGCCGCGCCATGCGGCGTCTCTTCTCACTCGGCTTCTCGTAATGAGCGTGCTCCTTCAGCTCGCGCAGGAGGCCGCTCTGCTGCAGCTTCATGTTGAAGCGCTTCAGGGCGCTGTCGATAGACTCGTTCGGCTGGACGGTTACGTAGATCAAAGCTCGGTCATTTCCTCCGCGAGTGTCTATTATGGCCCGAATCGGCTCAAACACGCAACGCGGCGCGTTGCCTCACCAGGAATCACACCGAAGGCGAATGGTTGCCTCACGTAAGAATCGCACCGAAATGGGTGCACAAGTGAGGTGGGATGTTGAGCATCGCTACGAGGCGGGAATTGGTGCACGAGGTAGCGCCTAGATACAGATTGGCGGGCAAGCCTGAGAAGGGTCGTATCCTCGACGAACTGGTGGCGACGACGGGATACGACAGGAAGTACGCGTTGCGTTTGTTGAAGGCCCCTCGGGAGGCTTTGCGTGCAGACGCTGGAGATGCTTGGAGACCGGCGTTCTTGGGTTGGGGAAAGGCGGCGGTCGGGGTCGGGAGGGGTTTGCCTAACCTTATTAGGAGGAAACATGCAAAGAAACGCGCTCCTAGCGAACTGGGGCCAATGACAGAAAGCCCCGCCCTTTTCCTGTCTATCCTTCGTCTGACGTTGCAAATAGCGACTTGAATCTCGGCTCCGTTCTGTTGAAGATTAAGGTTGTCCCGGGGCCTCGACAATCGGCGAAAGCGCTCCTGGAGAAAGGGTGCATTACCAAGGCACCGCGGGGTTTCGGGACGTTCGCAGGATGGATAAGCCCGGTCGAGCGATCTCGCCGGGCTTTATTGCTCTTGGTTAGGCACCTGGCTCGGGTTTCTTTAGCGACAGAATCGAGCACTGCTGCGCCAGCTTCCCGGCGATCATTTTGAAGTCCTGCGCCTGCCTGGAACTGGGCTGCGCCAGCACTGGAGGCACGCCTTGATCGCCCGCCTGGCTGATTCCGGGATCGAGCGGCACCGACCCGAGGTACGGCACCTGTAGGGCCTGGGCGAGATCCATCCCGCTCATCCCGCTGAAGATCCGGGTTTCTTTCCCTGTCTCGGGGTCCACGAACGCGGCCATGTTCTCCACGACTCCCAGGATCGGCGAATTGAGCCGCCGGAAGAGCTGCACGGACTTGCCCGCAATGTTCGCGGCCACGTTGTGCGGGGTCGTTACGATGACCACGCCCGTCAAGGGCGCCAGTTGCGCAAGCGACATGGGCGCATCGCCGGTTCCCGGAGGTAGATCGACGAGCAGATAGTCCAGCTCGCCCCAAGCCACGTCTTCCAGAAGCTGCTTGACGGTCCCGGCGACCATCGGACCGCGCCAGAGCACGGCTTGGCCTTCTTCGAGCAAGAAACCGATCGACATCAGCTCTAGCCCGAAGCGCTCGATGGGGATGATCTTGGCCCCTTCGGTGTACGGGCGCTCGTCGCTGCAACCCATCATCATCGGAATGCTAGGGCCATAAACGTCCGCATCGAGGATTCCAACCCGGGCTCCGCTCGCCGCCAGCGCCACCGCCAGGTTCACGGTGACCGTGCTCTTGCCGACCCCGCCCTTGCCGCTCGCGACCGCGATGACATGCTTCACGCCCGGAAGCAGATCCTCAGGCTTGGTTTTGCGGTCCCGCACCTTCGCGGTCATGGAGACTTCGACGGCCCCCACGCCTTCGACAGCCGAAATCGCTTCTTCGGCTTGCGACTTGAGGAGCTCTCGGACAGGGCAGGCCGGCGTCGTCAACTCGAGGGTGACCCCGACCTTGCCACCCTCGATCTTGAGATCCTTGACGAAACCTAGGGTGACGACGTCGAGGTGAAGGTCCGGGTCGTGAACGGATCGAAGGGCCTCCATCACTTGGGCTTCGGTGACAGGCATATATGGGATGATGGCCGATGCCTGCTCCGGGATGCTCGGCCCACATCGATCCGTCCGGCGACGTTCTGGATAATTTGCCGAATTGTGCGAACTGGCTTTGATCCAGCGCTCGTCTATTGTATGATTGCCCTAATACAATGCGACCCCATGAACATCCACATTTCTGAAGTCGACGGAGTGCCCATTTACTTGCAGATCGTGAATCAGATCAAGTTTCTGATCGCATCCGGCAGGCTTTCCCCGACAGACGAGCTTCCGCCGATTCGCTCCCTCGCCGAGCAACTCACCGTGAATCCAAACACGGTCGCCAGAGCCTATCGGGAGTTGGAGCTTGCCGGGGTGGTCACGAAGAAGAGGACTACCGGGACATACGTGTCCGAAGGAGCCTCCAGGCTTTCCATGGAGGAGTGCAAGCGGATCCTCGCGGAGCGAATCGACGCCCTGCTCGCGGAGGCGAAGCATATGGACATCGACATCGAGGACGTGCTGGATCTCGTGAGGGCGAGAGAAGAGATTTTTAGGAGCGAGGTGGCTTAACCCAAATGGAAGAACCGATCATCGAGATCAAGGGCCTGACCCGCCGGTTCGGCCGGAACACGGCTCTCAACGACATCGATCTCACCGTGAGACCGGGAATCGTCATGGGGCTAGTCGGTGAGAATGGCGCCGGCAAGACGACGCTGATCAAACATGTCCTCGGCCTTCTTTGCGCCCAGGAGGGCTCGGTCAGAGTTTTCGGCAAAGATCCCGTCGCCAACCCGGAAAGCGTCCTCTCGCAGATCGGATACCTTTCCGAGGAAGGGGACCTGCCGATGTGGATGCGCGTGCGCGAACTGATTCGCTATGCGGCCGCTTTCTATCCAACTTGGGACATGGATTATGCCCAGCGGCTCCTGCGCGAATTCAGCCTCGACCCCGATGCCAAATTGTCGAAGCTCTCAAAGGGCCAACGCTCGCGAGCAGGACTGCTTGTGGCGATGGCGTACCGGCCCCAGCTTCTTCTCCTCGATGAGCCTTCTTCCGGCCTCGACCCGATCGTCCGCCGCGACATTCTTGGCGCGATCATCCGGACCATCGCCGACGACGGACGCACGGTTCTCTTTTCTTCCCATCTCCTCAGCGAAGTCGAGCGGGTCTCCGATCGGATCGCTATCCTCAAGTCGGGTCGCATCCTCCTCAACGACACCCTGGAGAACGTGAAGCAGCGGCATGTCCGGGTTACCCTGCTCTTCTCCGCAGCTCGGGAAAGCCCGCCCGACCTCGAGGGAAGCCTCGGATGGAGCGGTGGAAAGCGCGAGTGGAGCACGACTTACTTCGGTCCCATCACTCAGCTCGAGGCGGCGGCGGCCGCGATGGGAGCGCGAATTGTCGATCGACATGGTCTATCGCTGGACGAGATCTTCGTAGCGCAGGTAGGTGCGGCATGACGGCAGTTCGGGGTGTTTCTTGGGCTTTGTGGCAGCGGCATCGTGTCGTGCTGCTAATCGTCGCCGGCGTCGTCGGCACATTCTCGTCGGCTCTTGCGACGAACCGCATCGACAGAATTCCCGCACCGGTCGCGGGGATGGGACTGCTTCTCCTTGTGTTCGCCTACCTCGCTCTTGTCGGAGTCTTCATCCAGCCCGACGCCGATGTCGCGACAGGTGGCTCGTCGTACCCCGTCCACCTCTTCGTTCTACCGGTCCGGACTTGGATTCTCGCGCTGTGGCCCATGCTCGTGGGCACCGCGGCGGTGTTCCTCGCCGCCGAGTCCGTTCTGCTCGCCGACAAGAGCTCAGGTACGGAAGCCGTGCCCCTCTGGTGGCCCGCCCTCTTCGCCTCGGCTCTTCTCGCCGGGCTGCAGGCTATCTTCTGGTATCCGCTCGGCATTCCCTACTCCAAGCTGGTCCTGACTTTCCTTCATATCGGCGGACTTGCCGTCGCGGCGGGACTTGCCGTCAGCTATCGCGTCGGCGAGGGGCTTATGTGCGCGGGACTGCTCGGGATCATCGCCGTTTCTGCCGTCATCGCTTCGATCGGAGTCTCGCGAGCCAGACGGGGAGACATCCGCATATTCGAGCTGGACCGAAGGCCGAGTGGCCTGTCGCTGCAGGCGCCCGCGCCGATCCGAGCCTATCCGGGATCCGGGCCTGCGCAATCCTGGTATGAGTGGCGACTCCACGGGATTATTTTGCCCATGATGGTCGCCGCCCTGTTCGGGCTCTTCTGCATTCCCCTCACCGTCAAAGACACCTACACCCCCGTCACGCTCGTCGCTCCCCTCGGCGGCCTCTATCCCACGATCCCAACCTACGTGGCCACCTACCTGCCCCTCCTTTTCGTGCTTGTCCCATTCGCGGCCTGGATTGTTGGCTGCGGGGCGAAGCGTACGGACGTGAAGCGCGGAGACCATACGTTCCATCTCTTCTTCGCGACGCGCCCTAGCTCCGACCGCACTCTGGCCGCCCAGAAGCTGTGGTGCGCGGCCAAGAGCTCGGCTGTCGCCTGGTTTCTCGTGCTCCTGGGGCTGGCCGCAATTCTCGCCGGCGCCCGAGGCGGCTACCAGAGCGTTGGGCAGGACTATGTCGCGCCCTATCGTCTGCCGCTGTCGACGGTGATCCTCCCTTACCTCGACGAGACCACGGTTTTGCGATCGGTCGCAATACTCGCCCTGCTTATCCTCTGGACTTGGCGCAACTATGCGGTCGGATTCTGGACAGAGCTGAGTGGCAGCCTGTGGCTGCGGTATGGGTATCCCATTGGCGGACTCTTGGTCGCCTCAGGTGTGTTTACCCTCCTGTACTGGACGGCTCGGCCAGGTGAGTCATGGCTGAGCTTCTCGCTGTTGGCTGGTGCGTTCTGGGTATGCGTCCTTGCCAAGGGAGTCGGACTGCTTGCCCTGCTCCGCTATCAGCGTGGAACCGGCGTCCTCACGCCGAGGATCGTCGCGCGAGCCCTGGCATCCTATGCGGCGGTCTCGGGCGCGATCATTCTCGTTCTCTTCGCCCTCACGGGCATCGTCCGGAGCGACTTCATGTCGATAGGAGGCTCCCCGCTCGTGATCGACAGCCTCTTCGTCGGCGCCGTCCTGTTCTGGGTTCCTCTGGTGCGACTGCTCGCGGCACCCGTGATGCTGCATCACAACCGGCACCGGTCGTAGCAGAACGGCCGACTCTCCCGACCTCGGCTCAGACCGGAGGACGGAGTGGAAACCCGCATACGCTGCGTGCGTAGCGGTACCACGCCCCCTTCGATTTAGGTGCGAGTTTCACGGCCTGACGATAGAGCCGGCGGGCTTCGGCTCTCTCACCATCGCGATCGCAGTACGTGGCGAGGAGGGCCATTGCGTAACCAAGCTTTTCCTCCAAGAGCCTCCGACATCGCCGGAGCTTGGTCGCGTCCACCCCTGCATACCATCGCTCGAGGTTAGGCAGAATCTCCCGCTCGTACAGGGCAACCCTGACTTCGAACTGACGCCGATCCAGGGAACTCGTCGATACGGAACGCCGCAGCATGTGGACGAGACGTTCCGGTACCTGAACGATCTTGCCCGCCGAGCCGAGCTGGAACCACATGAGCATGTCC
>DATJYD010000588.1:0-4371 GCA_035499755.1 Fimbriimonadaceae bacterium | reverse complement strand
CTCGTGAATCCGCCCCAGGACACGATCGCGCGCGGCGAGAAGTAGTGGCGGGAAATCGGCGCCGGATCGTCCCCTTCGGTCTCGAGGACAGGGGGAATCCGGTGGGCTTGGAGCGGGTTTTGAAGGAACAGCAGCGAACTGGCGGCAAGGATCAGGCTCATAGCAGTTTTGCGGGTATCCGCATCTTCCCGACGATTGTAATGCGAATCCGGTCTTTGGCGTTGCCAGGTTTTATGAGTCTGGAGTTTGGGGTTGCTCGCGCGCTTGGGAACATTCGCGGCGCGAATCTCGTCTATTCCGCGCAGTTGAGGCAATAGCCCAACCAATACTCTGCTTTCTTTTCTCGGCCCGGTTCACCACCGGGCCGTTCTTTATTTGGCCACAGCCCCGTGCCTCGCGCTGCGCTCGTCGACACCGGCCTTCAGAGCCCAAAGCCCCACTCGTATCCTTACCTTCGCGCGCCCAGCAACTGCATCCGCACCGTGCCCTTCAGCACGTCGCCGGACTTGATCAAATGCCCCGGCCCGTAGTGGAAGCCCTCCACCGACCAATGCCCGGGAGGGCCGGAGCCGCCCCAGTAGTCGAGCACGTTGATCGCGACGCCGTGCACGCCGACCGCCGCGCGGACGTCCTGCGAGCCGTCGCTGACGACCTTGATCCCTTGGCCGAGCGCGTTCGTCACCGTCGCCCAGTAGATGTGCTGCTTCGTGCTTCGAAAGTCGTTGCAGCCCCAGGGATGGTCGTCGAGGGCGAAGGGCCTGCCGTTCGGCGGAACGCTCTGGGCGACGTCGGGGTGGGCGACCGCGGTTCCGTCCGGCCGGCCGATATGATCGGGCGGGTAGTAGGAGTGCTCCGAGTGCTTGTCCCAGGTGAGGCGGTCGAAGGCGAGCGGCGCTTCGAACTGCAAGCCGATCTCCCGCGCGTACAGGTCGGGGCCCTTGTAGGTGAAGCTGTAGTCGATCTGAAGCTGCCCGTTGCAGTCCATCCGGATCGTGTAGCCTCCCACGAACTCATCGCCGCCGAACGCGCCGTTCCAGTGGATCTCGCCCGGCCCGTGGGTCTCGCTCGCGAACTTCCAATCCTTGGGGTACTGGCTGAGGGCGTCGTCGCTGCGGAGGATATGGAAGACCGGCCCGTGGGTCAGCACCTCTTCGTCATCCTTCAGCGCCCACATCAGCCCGCCGGAGGTTTGGTCCATCGCCAACTCCGAGTTGGCGGCGCGCAGATAGACCGCCCGCGCACCGGATAGATAGCGGTTGTCCTCCACCGAGGTGTCAGCCTTGCCGTCCATCTTCCAAACCGGAACCGGATGCGGCCGGAAAGTCAGATTGTAGGCGTCGACCAACCTGCCGGTCTCGTCGTACCACTTCAGGGTCAGCACGTCTTCCGGCTTGACGGTCACCCCGATCGAAATCTCGAACGTGCCCTTGGTCGATGGCGGCACACTCGCCGTGGCTTTTCCGCTTTTGTCCCCGATGGACCAATGGCAGGTGTAATGGCTCAGGTTCGCAAACCAGTTCATGTTCTCGACGGGAATCACCACCGGCTGCCCCGCCGCAGGGATCGCGAGCGGCTTCTCCTCGATCAGGATCGGAGAGTAGACCTTCTTCGCCTCCCACCATTCCGGCCTCGGCCGACGCCAGCCGTCGACCATGCCCCAAAGGGTGTCGCCCTGATAGCCGCGACCGGGCATCTTGTAAATCGGGTCGGCATAGAGGATCTGCGGCATCTCCAGTCGCGAGTTGGTGACTCCCCGGCCGGGCACGAGGAAGGCGTCGTCGACCCATGCCCAGCTCATCGTGCCGACCTGGTTCGGCCCATCCATGATCTCGCGCCGGATCAGCGGGATCTTCCACTCCCACATGTCGTGCATGCCGGGATCGACCTCCTCGGAATGGGCGAGATCGTTCCAGCCGTGGGGCACGGTCAGGCATTCGTCGTAGAAGACCGGCTTGTTGAGCTTGTCGGTTTCGAGGATGTGGTCGTAGATGTTGGTCGGGTGGTGGAGGACATAGATGTCATTGTCCATGTCCAGGGGCGCGTAGGAGCCGCCGACGGGCCGCGTGGGGTCGAGCTTCTTCGCGTAGCGATGGGCAAGCTGGAAGATGATGCCGTAGTCGCTCTCGTTGCAGGTCGACCAATAGACCACGGACGGGTGGTTGCGGTCCCGCTCCAGGTACTCGGAGACGATGCCCATGTACATCGGGGCGTTGCGCAGGTCCTCGTTGCCGTCGCCCCAGCAGGAGGGCCCCTCGTCCTCGATGTAGATGCCGATCTCGTCGGCGATGAAGGGGGTCAGGGGATTCGGCGGGTAGTGCGAAGTGCGGATCGCGTTGAAGTTGGCCTCTTTGATGAGCTCCAGGTCCTTGCGGACGATCGAGTTCGGGATCGCGCGGCCGTCGAGGGGGTCGGCGGAGTGGAGGCAGGTGCCGAAGAGGCGCACCGGCTTGCCGTTGATCTCGAAGGAGCGGCCTTTGATCTCGACCTGGCGAAAGCCGACCGGGATCTCCATCTTCGCAGGCGGCTGGCCGGGTGCGTGCCATTCGGCGAGCAGCTTGTAGGTTCGCGGCAACTCGGCGCTCCACTGCTGGGGCTGCTTGATCTCGGTGGCGAAGGTGTCCGTTTTCGCCTCCCAGGCTCCCACTTTCTCCCCGACGTCGAAGGTCTTGACTTCCTTGCCGGCCGGATCGAGGAGGGTCATCCGCAGATTCCCCGCAGCCGGGACATCGTGCTCGTTGGCGAGCTTGACGTCGATGCTGAGGTCGGCGTTCTTGTAATCGGGATCGAAGTGAACCGCGTAGGTGAGGCGGGCGATGTGCGACGGCTCCAACGCGAACATCTCGATGTGCCGCCAGATCCCCGCGACCTCGTAGTAGGCGTAGACGCTCATGTGGTCGATGTCGGCGGAGCGTGATCGCGCCTTGATGAAGACGCAAAGCTCGTTCTTCTGGCCGGGCTTGGCGGCCTTGGTCACGTCGAGTTCGAAGGGGGTCGCGCCGCCTTCGTGGGAGCCGACCCGCTGCCCGTTCAGCCAGACCTCGGCATAGCTGTAGATCGACTCCGGGCGCAAGCGGATCCGCTTGCCCGCCCAGGCTTCCGGGATCTCGATGAAGCGGCGGAGAGCCGCGGTGTCGGTCTTCGTCCGATAGCCCTGCATCTCGTAGCAGGAAGGCACCTTGATCGGCTTCCAGGCGAGGCCGGCCGTGTGCTTGGCGAAGTCCTTGGGTGGATCGGGGAGGAATTCCCATTCGCCGTCGAGATCGAGTCGTCCGCTCAGGGGCCTTGGCGTCAACCGCTGGGCGATGTCCGAGGCGTTTACTTCGAGGTCGCCGCGCCTATCGCCTTGAGTGACATGAACCCGGATCGGTCCGACCGGATTGAGCGGCATGTCCACCGTAAAGAAGCCATGCTCGTCCGTGACCGCATGTCGGGTCCACTCACCTATCGGTGCGGCGCCGTCGACCGTGACGCTAGCCCCCACGACTCCCTGGCTCCCGCTCTCGATCGAGGCGGTACCGATCAGCCGGCCGGTCGTATCTCCGGCGACGGCGACATCCACTGCATTCTCCATGTTCTCCACCACTCGCGGGTCGGCATAGACCGCGATCTCATAGAAGGCGCAGCCTCCCACCTCGGTGCTGAGGATGTTTGCGAGCCTCATCGAGGTCGCGGGCTGCGGCTGAAACCAGACGAAGACGTTGCGCCCCAGCTTCGGCCCGGGGGTCCCGCCGTGGGCGACGGTCACCCATTTGCCCTGTTCGAGAAGCTGGACGTCGAAGGACTCGGTGTACCGGTCGGGCTGCCAGAAGGCGAAGCCGCCGATGGTTTGAGGGCTGTCCCAATCGAGCTGGAACCACTGGTCTGTCTTGGCGCCGAGGGCGACGCTGAAGCTGGTCTTCATGTCGCCGTCGATGGCGTCCTTGGGGGGATACTCTGGCCGCCAGCTCGAAGCGGTGGCCCTGATCGCCCGGAGGGCGAGGTTGGGAGGGGTCTGAGCGAGAACCGAAAGAGAAAGAAAGGCCAAGAAAGCCAGAAATGCAACGTGCCTCATCCGCTCTCTATCATGCCGCACTTTTGATATCGAAAGCCCCTTGGAGTGCGGCGCGCAAGCGCCGCCTTGGCGGATTCGTCCCAGGAGCCGGGACCTGTCCCGGACGAATCGCAGGCGCCGGAGTCGGCTCGTATAAGGATCGAACGGGGAGTCGGGAGATGTGGTGCGGCTTGCGGACGCGAGGACGGCCGGCACGATCCGAGGCAGCACGTTTTGGACTCTCCCGATCCTCTCCCACCACGCGGTGGCAAGCCACTGGCTATCGGTTTATCCGGCGCCCCGGATGGGCCCTGCGGCGCTCCGTAATCGTGACGGTGAAG
>DATJYD010000587.1:0-4601 GCA_035499755.1 Fimbriimonadaceae bacterium | reverse complement strand
GTGTAGGACAGATCTCGGGGAATCGGAGTGGATGGGCCAGCCCAAGCTCGGATTGACGCTGTCAGTTGCTCGATCATGAACCAGTGATGGTCGACAGAGTTATATGCTGCTTTCTCGAAGTAGTGGATCGCGGCAAGGCGCGCGTTGACGCTCTGCTTTTCAGTTAGAGTGACGGCAAGGTCATAGTCATCTTTCGAGACCGAACCAGGCCAAAGTGGATAAGCGGCAAAGGATACGCAAACAAAGGCGAGCGGCCCAACATATTTTAGGGTTCGTAATTGCCTAGGTTCCCAGTCTGGAGTCTTGAAGATTCCAAAGTCCTTATTAACCGCATACGGCGCGACCAGCAGCAGGAGTGCAATGATTACGATCGTATTAGCGACCGCGTCTGGCAACGCGAGCAGTCGAAATGTAGTGACTCGATCCATCTTCCAAGCACCCGGACTCCTTCCCTTTGAATCGAACCGAAAGCAGCAACAGTTTTGCATATTCTTCGCTGACGACGCAGTGCATCGAAGGTTCTCAAACGTGGATACACGCGACACTCTGGGACAGGCGCAGCGTGCCATGGCGTTAGATGTGCTTTGCTCACTTGGCTCACCGAAGTGGCGACACGGGCATTGCCCGGCAAACTCGCCGAACGTCATCCAAAGGATTGCGCGAGGCAACGGTTTGCTCGTATGCGGTGGCGACAACACGACCAAGGGATATCGAGGGCGCTTCATCATGTCCTCCGGGGGACGTACGCCACCGCTCGTGAACGACCTGAACGAGCCTATGGCGTGGGCCGCGGAGGACACGGGAAGCAGAGCCATCAAAACAGACTCGTCGACCCGCGACAAATACAACGTGCTCGGAGCAACGCTCGGCCACGCCGAATAGCTTGGGGATCATTCGAGTGAAGAACCGAAGCTGATGAACGAGAAGGAGACCGAAGATAGAAGGGTCGAACGAACTAACCGCGCTTATCCACTCCATTTCGCCCGCGCAGAGGAAATCGGGTCGAAAACCGCGCTGCTGCTCGGGGTGCTCACCGAAGCCCTGCCTCTTCGCATCCAAACGCCGAGTTCGCGGGGAACCCAGGAAGACTATCATTTCAGACTATCATTGCCGGCGCGATTTCCTGCGGCCCGGTGCATCTCCTTAGGTTCGACTTTGACACTTGGAGATCAGGAGTCGGGATGACTGGATTCGAACCTCCCTCGCATCCCGGACCAGATCGGTGAGATCATTGCCCACAGCGGCATCATCGTGTGGTCGTCAATGAGATGCCGGAGTTCGAAAGACAGGTTCTGGAGGCGTTGCGCCAACCGCTGGAGGACGGCGTGGTCACCGTCTCTCGAGTCGCCTCTACCATGACCTTTCCCGCCGAGTGCATCCTCATCGGCGCGATGAATCCCTGCCCATGCGGATTCCGCGGGCTGCCGGAGGCGAAATGCGTCTCTTCGCCGGCTGTCTGCGGGAAGTACGCGGGCAAGATCAGCGGCCCGCTCATGGACCGGATCGACATCCACCTCGAGGTGCCCCGGCTCAAGCCGGATGAGCTGCTCGGGCTATCGCCGGGTGAGGAGTCGCAGGCGATCCGCGATCGGGTGATCAGGGCGCGGGAAGTCCAGCATGTCCGCCTCGGGAACCACCGGACGAATTCGAAGATGGGACCGCGCGAGATCCGCGAGATCGTGGAGCTGGACAAGGAATGCGAGGACTTCATGCGCGCGGTGTCGGCGCGTATGAATCTGTCCGCGCGCGTCTTCGATCGCGTGCTGAAGGTCTCCCGCACGATCGCCGACCTCGCCGGGTCGGAGCGGGTCGTGAGGAACCATATCAGCGAAGCCGTGCAGTACCGGGACCGGGTCGAGACCCTGTAGCTCGCGACATGCATAAACGGCAGGGTCTGGAGGCGGTGCACAACTGCTGGTGCGTGTTTCAGACTAGACGGGCGCGGTGACGGTTTCGGATTTAGCGGTAGCGAAACCGCTTCCGGAGCGGGATGAGATTCAACGGTCCCCGGCCTACAGCCTCATTATCATGGGCCCGTCATCGCGACAGATCTATCCTCGCTCGGCGCGTGCCGTTGATCAGCCACGAGACTTCCTGACGAAGTGCCCTCCAGAGGCCCTTTACGACGGCGAGCAATGGCGGGCAATTGGTGAACGCGGCGGTGACCGCGTATAGGGTCTTCAATGAGAAGCGGGGTTCGTTGGAGATCGCATAGATCGGCTCCCAGCGATCGGGACGGAACTTCGCCTTGAAGGCTTCGAGTCCGCCGAAGTTGTAGAAGCGCCGGAAATGCGCCCGCAGCCACGCCATGAGACCGGCGAGCCAGAGCGGGTTGGACTCCGATTTCGTGGCGCCCTGACTCGACAGCGGGACCAATCCCATCGTCACGTAAGTCGATCCGCTCGCGGCAACCGCGCGCACCGCGTAGTCCACCATGAGTTCCACGGTTCCGTTCGGGGCTCGCCAACCGCGCACGAACTGCTCGGTCAGCCAGCCGTTCCTAACCGGGATCGGGGACATGACGAGGAAGCCGACGACCTCGCGCGGAGCGCGTGCGAATTCGGAGGTCCCACCCGGAGCCGGCATTGTCGCCACGAAGATGCGGCGCCCTTCGAGCAGGCTGAGCGTGTCCGGTTCGACGAGAAAGTGAAGTGGCGGCAGACCCCGAGTCGCAAGCCATTGCCCGAGCACCCGCTGAAGGTCTCGGTTACCGTTGGCTTGCGCCGCCGTCCACTCTTCGATCCTCACGCCCTTGTTGCGGGCGCGATTGAATTGCTGCCGGAGGCTGGGCACGGCGTCGACGGTTCGCGCCCAGGTCTGGGGATTCCATACCGGCTGGGAGCCGAGGACCACGGTGCTGTATCCCGGCCGGCCTCCGAGGAGCTTCATGATCCGTCCCGCCGCGCCGAAGTAGCAGACCCGGTCGTGCCGGCGCCGCGAAATGGACTCCCATTCCGAGATCAGATCCGGTAGGCGCTCCAGCGAGCACACCGGGGAGCCCGCGACGACGCGTGTGTGGTTCTTTCGCACGTAGCCGATCACGGCGTCGCCATCGCCCGCCAGCCAGTGGGCGATACCGGGATTCACAAGCTGGTAGGCGGTCGCGTTCCAGCCGTAGCGCAGCACCAGCTCACGGGTTTTCTCGACCTCGGACATTTGTCGGCTTCTCTCGGAAGACGATATTATGGACTGCCCGAAGTGGGGTGTCGGCACGATCAGGCGGACCCGACCGATCCGACCGATCGGTCAGATCGGACGTGGATCTTCGACCGGGGCGGGCGCCCCGGTCGAGATTAGGCTAGGCTGCCCATCGGATCCCAGGGATCCAGTTCGATCGGCGCCTTCTTCAGCGCGGCGAGACTCTCGGCCGGCACGAAGCGCTTCTCGACGAGCACCTCGAACGTGTACTCGTCGAACCACTCGTCCGTCATTTGGAACCAACCTTTGAACCCTGGATCCTCGCCCCAGGAGTTCTCGACTCGCCACTTCTTCGGTTTGCCCTGGTCGTCGAGATCGACGCCGGTGAAGACCATGGCGTGGCTCATCGCGGAATGGCCGTACATGAGCCGCTCGGCCTTGGTCAGTCCGAGTTTGGTGCCGTAGACGAGATCGTAGTCGAACTGGCGGATATCCATCGTGCCGAGGTCGCGATCGAGATAGGGGCCGACATCGCAGCCGAACCAAACGCTCGCTCCCTCTTCGAGCTGCTTGATCGCGGCGTGCTTGATCGTGCCGAGATCGACGTTCAGATACTCGACCGGCCGGCCCCCGCTGACGTTGCCGAGGAACTTGACCGTGTACGCCTGGTTGAATCCGTGGCCGGGCCGGGGATCGTGGATGAGGCATACGAGATCGTCGAGATTCACGCCGACGTACTTGTCGTAGAACTCCTGCGGAGTCAGGCGGCCGGCGCGGTGGAATCCCTTGTCCTTATCCCGCCACTGCCAATCGAAGCTCTTCGGCGGCTCGCCGAGGTGGATCGTGAGCATCCGGTAGACCTCGCCCACGTATTCCTTCTTCATCTCGACCAGTCTCTCCATCGGAACGCCCTTCTCGTGGGCCGCGCGGAGCCGGCAGGCATATTCGCGCAGCTTCCCGGTGATCTGGCCGGACATCATGCCGGTCGCGGAGCTGGAGTCGGTTTCCGGCATCGCCGACTTCGGAACGACACCGTACTTCCGAATCAGGTTGGCGAACATATCCCACTGGCCGCCATCCTGAACCGGGCTTTGGAGGAGCCAGCTAAGCAGCCGGCTGCCAACCGGCTCGTCGAGGGTGACCAAGACGTTATCCAGGAAGTAGTTGGCCTTCTCCAGCTTGTCCCAGAACAGCGCATAGTTCTGACTCAGCTCGAACTTCTCGTCGAGGTTCATGCTCTTGATCGCGTAGTTGCGGAAAGTGTTGAGCGCGGCGAAGAGCCAGCAGCGTCCGCTTGCCTTCTGGGCGGTGACCGAGTTCTCGGGAAGGTGAACGCTAAAGGTGCGGTCGAGCTCGTTCACACGGCGGCGGTTCAACGCGACCTTGTTGAGCCCCGTCGTGCAGACGGCGTTCATCGCTTGCCGGTTTCTCGGCTCCTTCTCGAATTCCTTTTGGAATCGTTC
>DATJYD010000586.1:0-3236 GCA_035499755.1 Fimbriimonadaceae bacterium | reverse complement strand
TCGGGGGCTATCCGCTTCATCTGGTGAATGATGCCTTCCTCCGTCGCGATCAAGAACCGTTTGCCCGGCGCCGTCGTGACGTAGGAGAGGATCGAGCGCGTCGACCCGACGTGATCGGCGTACTTCAAGATCGCCTCGGGGCACTCCGGGTGCGCCGCGACTTTGGCGTCTGGGTACTTCGCCTTGAGCCGGATGATCTCGCGCTCGGAGAACTGCTCGTGCACGATGCAGGTGCCGGGCCAGAGCGTCATGCGTCGACCGGTCTTCTTCGAGAGGAAGGCGCCCAGGTGGCGGTCGGGAGCGAAGAGAATCTCCTGCTCCGGCGGAATCGTCCTGACGATTCTCTCCGCATTCGATGAGGTCACGATGATGTCCGAGAGCGCTTTGACGGCCGCCGAGCAGTTGATGTACGTCAAGCTGATGGCTCCCGGATGCTGCTCGCGCCAGGCGCGGAACGCGTCGGGAGGGCAGGAGTTCTCGAGCGAGCAGCCCGCCTCGTAGTCGGGGAGGACGACCTTGCGCGCGGGGTTCAGGATCTTGGCCGTCTCCGCCATGAAGCGCACGCCCGCAAACGCAATGAGGCTCGCCTCGCTCTTCTGAGCGCTGCGCGAGAGATCAAGCGAGTCTCCGACGAAGTCCGCCAGGTCCTGGATTTCCTCTTCTTGGTAGTAGTGGGCCAGGATGACTGCCTTTTTTTGTCGCTTGAGCTTTCGAATCTCTTCCGAAAGATCCAGCGTCGCGTCGACCGATGCAAGGTCGGGCGGAGCGGGCCGAATCGCGGGCATCGGATAACTCTCGAAAATCCTGGGCGGTGGCGCGCTCATGGTGTCGGACGAGAATAGCAACAACGCACCGGGCCTAACTTTTCCCGGCGGGCGGGGGAACTGGCACGGCTCCTGCTCCGTATGTAATGGCATGAGTCCTCTGCCGGGAGATCTGCGCACTGGCCGTACGGCCCTTTTGCTTCTGGCATTGCTCCTGGGTGCGATCGCCCTGGAGATCTGGGGGATTCGCGCCTCGCTTTCGGACTTCCTGCGCTAAGGTCTCCGCGGCGTCACTGGCCGCCACCCTCCCGCGTTGTATATTTCGACGGATATGGCGACGGAGGTTCAAACCGGCAAGTTCCGAGGCCTCGATCCCGCCAGCCTGGTCGCCGCCTACCGAAACGTCTATCTCTCACGCCGCGTGGACGATAAGGAGATCCAGCTCAAGAGACAGAACCGGATCTACTTCCAGATCAGCAGCGCGGGCCACGAGGCCGTCACCACGGCCGCCGGGATGGTGTCCCGCCCGGGATACGACTGGTTCGACCTGTACTATCGCGACCGGGCCCTCTGCCTGCAGCTCGGCGTGACGCCCTACGAAATGTTCCTTGAGGCCGTTGGAGCCAAGGACGACCCCGCTTCCGCTGGCCGCCAGATGCCCTCCCACTGGGGATCCAAGAGATTGAATCTGATCTCCAAATCTTCGTGCACCGGGACTCAGTTCCTGCACTCGGTGGGCGCTGCCGAAGCCGGCTGGAGGCGCTCCCTGATTCCGGAACTCGCCGAAAAGGGGGGCTTCCAAAGCGACGAGCTCGTCCTCGTGTCGGGCGGGGAGGGGCAGACCTCGGAGGGAGAATTCTGGGAGGCCCTTTCCTCTGCCTGCAACCTGAAGCTGCCGGTCCTCTTCCTGATCGAGGACAACGGATACGCGATCTCGGTTCCGGTCGAGGTGAACACGCCAGGCGGTTCGATCTCGAAGTTGCTTCGAGGATTCCCCGGGCTCTTCCTGGCCGAGGTGGACGGGTGCGACTTTCTCGAGTCCTACGACGCCTTGCGCTACGCCGCCGAGTACTGCCGAACGCGAAAGGGCCCGGCCCTCGTGCATGCGCACGTCATTCGCCCCTACAGCCACTCCCTCTCCGACGACGAGGCGCTGTACCGACCCAAGCAGGAGCGGGAGAGAGAGCTCTCGCGCGATCCGGTCGAAACGATGGCGCGTCTGCTGGTCGGCGAGGGACTCCTCTCGGAGGCGGCCGTCGAGAAGCTCAAGGAAGAAGTCGACGGGGAGGTCAACGAGGCGGCGGACCGCGCGCTTGCCGCCGAGCTACCGGCGCCGGAGTCGGCCTACGAGTTCGTCTACTCGCCCGAGGTGGACCCGACGTCGGCGGCCTTCGACACCGAGCCGAAATCGCTGCCGGGCAGCCCGGCCGGCACGATGGTCGATCTCTTGAACGCCTGCCTGCGCGACGAGATGAAGCACGATTCCAGGATCGTGCTCTTCGGCGAGGACGTGGCGGACGCGTCGCGGGAAGAGGTGCTGGCCGAGTGCAAAGGCAAGGGCGGAGTCTTCAAAGTCACTCACAACCTGCAGCGCCTCTTTGGGAAGGACCGGGTCTTCAACTCGCCGCTCGCAGAGGCGAACATCATCGGGCGCGCGATCGGCATGGCGGTTCGGGGCTTGAAGCCCGTCGTGGAGATCCAGTTCTACGACTACATCTGGCCCGCCTACATGCAGATCCACAACGAGCTATCGAACTTTCGCTGGCGTTCGGGGAACGCTTTCGCGGCCCCGGTGGTCGTTCGCGTCGCGATCGGCGGCTACATCGGCGGGGGCGCGATCTACCATTCGCAGTCCGGCGCGGTTCTGATGACGCACATCCCGGGGCTTCGCGTCGTCCTGCCGTCCAACGCGCTCGACGCCAACGGCCTGCTGCGAACCGCGATCCGCTGTGAGGATCCCGTCCTCTTCCTCGAGCACAAGCACCTCTACCGGCAGACCCACAACAAGGGAAACTATCCGGGACCGGACTACATGATTCCCTTCGGCAAGGCCAAGATCGTTCAGTCGGGCGCCGACGTCACGATCATCACCTACGGTGCGACGGTGTATCGCTCCTGGCAAGCGGCCAAGGCGTTCGTGGAGGAGACCGGTAAGACCGTCGAGATCCTGGACCTGCGAACGCTTTCGCCGTACGACTGGGAGGCGGTCGCGGACTCGGTTCGAAAGACCGGCCGCGCGCTCGTCGTCTACGAAGACCCCATCTCCTGGGGGTACGGGGCCGAGATCGCCGCGCGTATCGGCTCGGAACTCTTCTGGGATCTGGATGCCCCGGTCGAGCGCGTCGCGGCGACCGATACCTTCGTCGCCTATCAGCCGAAGGTCGAGGACTTCATCCTGCCTCAGGCTTCCCACATCCGGAAAGCGCTCGACAGGATGGCATCCTTCTAAGAAGCCTCTCCATGCCGCTCCTG
>DATJYD010000585.1:0-4325 GCA_035499755.1 Fimbriimonadaceae bacterium | reverse complement strand
GCCGGTCGCCGAGGACCGGAACCGAGATCTCCATACCGACGACCCACTCCTCGACGAGCGCCGCATCGTCGTACTGGAGCGCCTTCTCGATCGCCGCCTTCAGGTCTTCCGCGTGCTCGACGAAGCTGAGGCCAACCGTCGAGCCCTGCGCGTTCGGCTTGACGACGTACCCGACCCCTTCTCCATCTCCCGCTTCGGGCTGCTCCACGCCGGAATTCTGAGTCCGGGGAAATGGAGAGGGGGTAGCGCGATCTACAAGCCAACCCTCAGGGACCCTTATGCCGTTCTGCTTCAGGATCGCCTTCGTGAGCTGCTTGTCCATGGCGATCGCGCTGGCTTGGATGCCGGAGCCGGTGTAGGGGATGTGGAGGAGTTCGAAGAGGCCCTGGATCGCGCCGTCCTCCGCATTCGTGCCGTGGACGGCAAGGAAGGCGATATCGGGGCGCTTCGGGCCGGTGAAGCGGCTGAGGTCGCCGCTCTTGATGAGGATCTCGCTGACGTCGACGAAGTCGACTTGGTAGCCCTTGCGCTGGAGCGCGTCGCGGACGCACCGGCCGGAGAGGATGGAGACTTCTCGCTCGGCGGAGTCTCCGCCGTAGACGACGGCGACTTGAGTAGAGCGGCCTCCCAGCTTGCTTTCGGATGCAGGCTGGAAGCCTGTGCTGCTATGTTCGAGCTCCTTGATCAACGCGGGGGCGAGCTCGGCGATGTTCCCGGCGCCCATCCCGACGATCACGTCGCCCGGTTTTGCGATCTTTGCGACCTTTCGCGGGAGAAGATGGCGGTTGGGGATGTAATGGACGGGCTTATCGATCAGCTCGGCGATCCGAGCCGAGCTGACGCCCGGGATCGGGTCTTCGCGGGCCGGATAAATGTCGGTGAGGACGACGATATCGGCGTGGCTGAGCGCTTCGGCGAACTCGAGGATGAGTGGCTCGGTTCTGGAGTAGAGGTGGGGCTGGTAGACGACCATCAGTCGGCGGTAGGGGTAGCGCTCGGTGAGGGCTTTGAGGCTCGCCTCGATCTCGGTCGGATGGTGAGCGTAGTCGTCGATGACCGTGACGGGCTCTTCTTGCAGGACCTGGAGGCGGCGTTCCGCGCCGGCGAAGTTGGCGATGCCACGCAGAGCCTTCTCAAAGGGAGCTCCTGTGTGGGTGATCGCTGCCATAGCCCCCGCAGCGTTCAATCGGTTGTGGTCGCCCGGCAACCGCAAACTCAGTTGCTCCAGGTGGCGCTCTCGAATCTCGCTCTCGAAGTGATCGAGTTCGTAACCATCGACGAGAAGGCACTTCTTCCGGTTCGCGACTTCAGAGGCCCCTCGGTCCGAGGCACAGAACACCAGCGTGCCGTGGCCTCGGATCGAATCAACGAATCGCACGACGCTATCCCTCAGATTCTCCCAGTTACCGTGGAAATCCACGTGATCTAGCTCGAGGTTGGTCAGCACCACCAAGTCCGGAGAAATGTCGTGGAAGCTGTCGTACGCCTCGCAGGCTTCGACGACCGCCCATTCCCCCTTCCCCTCCACGACCGGGCCGCCGAACTCGGGCACGCTCGCGCCGACCACGATCAGAGGATCCATGCCGGCGGCGATGAGGCCGGCGCCGATCATGCCGGTCGTCGTCGTCTTCCCATGGGTCCCGGTGACGGCGATCACCTTATGGTCCTTCAGCAGCCAGCCGAGAACTTGGGATCGGCGGAAAATCGGCATGTCCAGTTCTCTGGCCCTTTTGACCTCGGGACTTGCCGATAGATCGATGGCGTCGGTGAGGACGACGGCGTGCCGGCCCGTGATGTGCTCCCCCGAATGGCCGATCCGAACCGAGATTCCCTCCGATTTCAAGCGATCCGTCTCCGGCGACTGGGTCGAGTCGGTCCCCTCCACCAGGTAGCTGCGATGGTTTAGCATACGGGCGAGAGCGCTCATTCCGGCGCCGCCGATGCCGACCAGGAAAAACGACTTGTAGCCGCCCAGCAATGAACGGTCCCCGAACGCTTCCCTGATCTCAGCAGCCTTCCTCATGCGCTCGTCCCTCGCCTGGAGCGATGCAGTAATAGAGCGAAGGAGAGACGGAACACGGCTACCATCGCAGGGCGAGCCCTGCCGCTACCTTCCATTGCCCCAATACTCCAATAGTCCATCGCTCCAAGTCCTCACCGCGAAGCGCTGAGGATATGCCCCCATATCCGCTCCGTCGCATCCGGGACATCCCACTCTTTCAACGCCTTCGCCGCCTGCTCGCGTTTGGCGAAATCGCACAACCAGCCGCGAATCGCCTGCACGGTCGCCGAATACGGCGCGGACTCCTGCTCGGCGACGGACGCGGCGTTCATCTCCGCGAACTCCCGCGCGTTGTGCCGCTGGTGGTCGTCGGCCGAAGTTGGCAAGGGGACGAGCACGGAGGGCAGACCGAACATCGCCAACTCCGCGAGCGTTCCCCCGCTTCTGCATACGACGAGATCCGCTTCCCGATAGGCCTGGGAGATCGCGGCCGAATCAAGATAGGGCTCGACACGGTAGTCCTTCAGTCCAAATCTCTCGACTCGCGAGCGCGTCGGCTCGATGTGGCTTGGCCCCGAGGCGTGGATCACCCGAAGCGGTGAGTCGAGCGCGGCGATCGCGTTCGGGGTCGCCTCGTTCAGATAGGCCGAGCCTTGGGATCCGCCGAGAACGAGAATTGTGGCTCGAGCCTCTGCATGGCTCCCAGCTACCTGCCGGGCCGCATCTCGGAGGGCAATCCGGATCGGCTGCCCGGTCCTGGTCACCGGACGATCCTTGTAAAACCGCTCCGTCGCGAAGAAGGTCGATAGAAAGGCGCGCGCCGCTCGGCCGAACATCCGGTTCGCACGGCCCGGGACCGAATTGCCGTCGTGGATCACATAGGGAATCCCGAGCGCCCTCGCTCCGGCAAGCACCGGGCCCGCCGAATAGCCGCCGGTCGAGAACACGACATCCGGCTTCGCCACGGCAAGATGCGCCTTCGCCATCGAGCGCGCCCTGAGCAAGGCGATCGCGGATCTCCAGCCGCGCGGCGTCTTCAGCGAATAGAGCGGCTCCGCCGGGAACCCCTTGAAGAGAATGCCAAGAGCTTGACACAGCTTGCTTTCCTGACCGCGCAGAGATCCTAGATAGAGCAGCTCCGCCCCGTTCTCCGCAGCCAGACGCGCGACCTCAAGCGCGGGATAGACGTGCCCGCCGGTGCCACCACCCGTGACGACTAGGCGCAACCTGTCCCTCCTCGACCGTTTGGGGAGCGATCACCGACTGACACAGACCCATCGCCATCCAGAGAGCGACCAGGCTCGATCCACCCGAGCTGATGAACGGCAACGGAATCCCGATCGCGGGCAAGGTCCCGTTCGCCATCATCACGTTGACGGCCGCTTGAATCCCGATCCAGCCGGCCGTCCCTCCTAAGACGAGAGAACCGAACTTAGTCGGCGCGGCTGCGGCCAGGATCAGAAGTCGCACCACGAGCGCGGCCATGACGGCGACAACGATCAGCACGCCGAAGAGCCCGAACTCCTCGCCGACGGTGGCCAGAATGAAGTCGGTCGTGGCCGCCGGCTCGACGTACTTCGCGCGCCCGGTCCCCACTCCCGTGCCCCCCACGCCGCCGCTCGCCATCGCGAGTTCCGACTGGACCGTCTGATAGGCGGTGTCGTCCATGATCCCGGTCTCCCAGCGGTGCGGATGGTTGAGGATCCGCTCCATCCGGTAAGGCTCCTGCCTGACCATCACATAGACTCCGGCGAGAGCCAGGCAAATCGCGACCGCCAGCGATTTTCGCGAGACGCCGCCGAGGAACAGCATGCAGAAGGCGACGAACGCGACGACGGCGCCGGTGCCCATATCCGGCTCCTTCTCGATCAGCCCCACGGCGATGAAGACAACGACAGCCGGGAGCGCCCGGGCGAGCTTCGGCATCATGACCCGATCCGCCCACTCGACGCGGGTCTTGTAGCTGATCTTCGAGGGCCATGCCTTACGGTCCGCGAACACGCTCGCCAGGTAGAGCACCGCCGCCATCTTCGTGAACTCCGCCGGCTGCACGACGATCGGCACTCGGATCCACCGGTGAGCGCCGTTCATCGCGACGCCGATCACGGGAAAGAACACGAGAAGGAGAGAAGCGAAGCTGATCCACCAAATCACTCTGGCGATGGCCTTCCATCGATCGGGTCTTGCCGAAGCGCAGAAGATGCTCGCCGCGACAGCGATCGGGAGGATGATGAGTTGGACGAGAAACTCGTGAGGAATCGCGCCGTGGTTCGCGTCGATCGACCTCGGATACCCGGCATCGAAGACGAACAGCAGGCCGAGG
>DATJYD010000584.1:0-8701 GCA_035499755.1 Fimbriimonadaceae bacterium | reverse complement strand
GAATGGTAATCCCGACGAGAAGCTGTTCGTCGATCCTGGCTGAGGTACGCCAGGTCTTCACGTGGGATCGGGACCCAGGGCGATTAGATCGTGATCGCTCAGTCCAAGTGTCACCACGAGAACCTGATCCACATCTCCCGGGCAGAACGCTGGCCGCTGCCAACGTTGTTTTCTGCCCTCTCGCTCTTTGCTCAGGATGACGGCTATCTGCACGCGCCGGGCCAAAGGATAGCAGAAGCAACAGGGGCACGAGCCAACCCGACGCGAACCTGTAGTAACCCACGGACGCTGCCATTACTGCGCCCCTTCCAGATAGTCGTGGCTAGCCGGCATCTTGGCCGATATGGTCTCAACTACTGCTGTTAGCAGCATCTCAGCTCGGGTGTCGGTCTGTGACGATACATCGATCAAGAACTCGTTTCTCCTTCCGTACATCTCGGCCTTCCTGTAAAACCCTCGCCTGCTAACCCCCTTTTCCAAGAACACGACGAGCCAGCCCCTGATCGCCTTGTGCGGCTGCTTCGACTTTCGGACCACCTTCAGAATGACACCGCTCAGCGGCGCGGAGCTTCCCTTCGTTGGACCGAGGATACGGATCAACACGAAGTCCTTCGCGCCTGACCTCAAAACGCCTGAGCCCGCTGATCTCTCGGACAGAAGCGCTGGAACCACAACCGGGACGTTCCCCGTGCCTACCAGCCGGCCATTCTTGTCTAAATAGGGGCTGTATCTTCGAATCGCGACGGTGTGAGTCTGCGTCACATCGATCTGCTGCGGCCCCACGGCTATGAGACTAGTGCAGCCAACCAGCGTCAATATCCGGCTGAAGGTAATCATCACAATATGCGGCTACCACCAGATGGTGCTGTATCTGTCTGAGCCAGGCCCCCGTGGTTCGAACCGTTCCCCCTGTTGCTGATTGGCCCCTCGGAGGCATCGCCGACGTATGCGCTCGTGAAGACCGGTGTTGCCGCGGTTCTCGGCTGCCAGCATTCCGCAAAAGTCTCCGTAAACTACAGACAGCACCTCGCCGATGTATTCGCTGTCATCCCAGATCATCGTGTCCCCCAACAGGTCGCCAGGGACCGTTGAATCCGCGCTCGAATTGCCTCATCGTCTTGGGCCGCCATCGCAAGCCCCAACCACTTGACAACCGAGGCGCTTTGTTCCTCGCTTAAGTCTCCGAAGAACTCTCTGCAATCGGAAAGATATTCCGTGCCCAGCCAACTACACAGAGATTGAAAGAGAACGTCGCCTTCCGGTGGAGGATAGCAGGATAACAACAAAGCGGGGAGAAACGCCTTTACCGCTGAGCTTGTTAGCATCCATAAGCAGTCATGCAAACGGAAGCACTCCTCAAAAGAAAGCTCGTTCCATGTCGCTCTTGCAAGTACATCGCGAATCGTTTCGGCTTCTAGGAAGCCATTGGCCTTGGCCAAGAGCTGCTCTTCCTCTATTTCTACGAGAGGAAAAGCAACGAGCAAGTCTGCCCGAAAGTCGCTCTTAGACTGCACACGCCACCCCAGTAGCGACAGATCGACCGGGTACCTCTCCATGGCACTTTATTGCTACGTCAGCTAGGCAGTCGAGCACTCCTTTCAGTTCGTCCAGGATCGGCACTCGATGGGCCGGGTCGATCCCGCCGTAGCAGATTTCTCCGACGGCGATCCGGGCATCGAGGCAACAGCTGCGCCATAGTAGCTTCGAGCTGGCCGTTGCGCAAGTATCGCCCTTGCCGCAGGTGCGGGGATGGTTACAGCAAACAAGCTGGCCATTCTTGGCTAGTCCGCACAGCGTCGCTCGCTCCAAGAAGGCTATCAGACAAGCTAAGCAGCCGACGCAAAGTGCTCCGCACAGGATTTGCGCCCACAGGGGCAGGCTCTTAATGATATTTACAGCACAAGACGCCCAGCATTGTGCCGTTCTGCAGTCCGACCACGCCCGCAACAGAAGTCCAATGCACACCGCGCAACCTCCGCAAGCAACCCCGCACGCGACCGGAATGACCGCGAACAACCCGGAGGGGTCGCTAAGGTCGACCGGCCGCCCGCCACTGTAAGCGTAAGGTAAACCGGCTGGCGCTACCGGTTCGCCATGATCGTGTTGCCGCGGCTTGTCATGTCCCGAGCCTGTTCCCATTATCGTTCAGATATGTCTTGAGCGGACCGGCATTATTCTCGTTCCGTCCGGTGCCAAACGCCGAACGCCGAACGCCGCGACCCGCCGACCGCCGCCCTGACCCACTGAACCCGCATGACCGTTTGACCGTCATGCTACTGCAAGGTAGAGGTTATTGCGGAAATCTCGCTCGCTTTCCGGGCTTTTGCCCGAGTTGCCGAGAAACCGACAATATCCCTGAGCAGGCTTGCGTAGGAAACAATACTTTTTTGGGTAGATTCATGACGTGGCTGAATCCGGAGAGAGAAT
Source organism: Fimbriimonadaceae bacterium (assembly GCA_035499755.1). Classification (GTDB taxonomy): domain Bacteria; phylum Armatimonadota; class Fimbriimonadia; order Fimbriimonadales; family Fimbriimonadaceae; genus JAEVZK01. The sequence goes on along the minus strand of DATJYD010000584.1, from coordinate 6,274 downwards.
GACGTTCGCCGAGCTGAAAAAGGGAATGATGGCGAGGGTCGTGGAGATCACCGGGATGTCGGACGATATCATTCGGCTTCAGGAAATGGGACTCACGGTCGGAACGTCGTTCAAAGTCGTCAAAGTGGCGCCCTTCGGCGATCCGGTCGAGATCGATCTACGCGGATATAGGCTATGCCTTCGCAAGCACGAGACTCGGAACTTCGCACTGGAGCCTGTCACGGCGGAGGCGCCCTAGCCTCCGGCTTTGGCGCCAAACTGGTTGCGATTGTCGGTAATCCAAACGCGGGGAAGACCACCCTCTTCAATTCGCTGACCGGTTCGCACCAAAAGGTCGGCAATTACCCCGGCGTTACCGTCGAGCGCGTCTCCGGCCAACTCAAGTTCGGCGGCGAGGTCGTCGAAGTCATCGACGTCCCCGGACTCTACAGCCTTCACCCCGTATCCGAGGATGAGCGCGTGGCCGCCGACGTGATCTTCGGCAGAGCGAGCGGAGTCGCCCATCCCGATCTTCTCGTCTGCGTCGTCGACGCGAGCAATCTCGAACGCAATCTCTACCTGTACACCCAGGTCGCCGAGGTCGGCTGCCCGATGGTCGTGGCGATGACCATGGTCGACCGGGTCCGTAAGGATGGGAAGGAGATCGACGTCGCCCGGCTCTCGAACTTGCTGGGATGCGAGGTCGTTCCCGTGGTCGGGCATAAGGATTCGAGGCTCACCGCCCTGAAGGAGGCGATCGAACGCAATCTTCGAAATGGCCAGCCCCCGGAGTTTCCCCTCGGCCCTCCCGACGTCCTCGAAACCAAGGTCGCCTCGTTGAGGGAACGGATGGCGAGGATCGGCGCCGACTTTTCGAGCGCCGAGGTGAGAGAGGCGCTCGCGAATCCCACGCCCCAATTCGAGCGCTTTCTCGAAGACTTTCCGGAAATGCGCGAGCCTTTCGAAGAGGCCCGCGCTCATATAGGCGGCGCCGCCGAGCGGCAGTCCGCCGACGTGCGGATGCGGTATCAGTGGTCCGCGATGGTTCAGCGAGCCGCGGTTCGAGAATCGGACAAGCCGAAGCCTCGCTCGCTGACCGATAAGCTGGACGCCATCCTCGTCCATCGCGTCTTCGGACTGATTATCTTCGTCGCCCTGATGTATCTCGTCTTCCTGTCGATCTATACCTTCGCCCAGCCGCTCATGAACGGCATCCAGGCGGCCTTCGACGGGATCGGCAAGGTCATCGGACCGAAGCTGGCCGGGGTTCCCGTCCTCCAATCCCTGATCGTCGACGGGATCATCGGCGGGGTCGGCGCCATGCTCGTCTTTCTGCCCCAGATCCTGATTCTGTTCTTCTTTATCGCCGTCTTGGAGGGAACCGGCTATCTGGCTCGCGCGGCATTCCTGATGGACCGGCTCCTCGGTTGGTGCGGCTTGAATGGCCGGGCCTTCATTCCCCTTCTCTCCAGCTTCGCCTGCGCGATCCCCGGGATCATGTCGGCGCGCGTGATGCCGGACCGGAATAGCCGGCTGGCGACGATTCTCGTCGCGCCTCTGATGTCCTGCAGCGCCCGGCTGCCCGTCTATATCTTGCTCATCGGGGCCTTCATTCAGCCCAAATATGGGGCTTTCTGGGCAGGCTTCACCTTGTTCGCGATGCATTTTCTCGGCCTGTTCGTCGCGATTCCCATCGTCTGGGTGCTCAACCGGAAGGTCATTCGAGGCAAGCGGCTGCCCTTCCTGCTGGAGCTTCCTCCCTATCAGTGGCCGAAATGGCGCGACGTCTGGATCGCCATGTACTTCCGCGGCAAGGTGTTCGTCAAGACGGCCGGGACGATTATCGTCGCCATGTCATTCCTGATTTGGGCCTTGAGCTACTTCCCGCGGTCCGCCGCCGGCGAGGCTCAGTACCGCGCCGCTTACGTCGCGTCCCACCCCCAGTCTCAGCCTGCCGAGATCGACGGCTACGTGCAGCAGGAGCAACTCGCCCATTCCTTCCTCGGCCGGTTCGGAAAGACGATCGAGCCGGTGTTCCGGCCCGCTGGGTTCGACTGGCGGATCACGACCTCGATCCTGGCCGCCTTTCCCGCCCGCGAGAACGTGATCCCGTCGCTGGGCATTATGTTCAATCTCGGCAGCGGGGCCGACGAGCATTCCTCAGATCTGCTCAAGCAGCTTCAGGATGCGACCTGGCCCGACGGGGAGCCTCTGTTCACGGCTTGGACGGCTTTTGGCCTGATGGTCTTCTTCGCGCTCTGCGCTCAGTGCATGGCGACGCTCGCGACGGTGAAAAGGGAGACGAACTCCTGGAAGTGGGCGGCGTTCATGTTCAGCTACATGACCGCGCTCGCCTATATCGCTGCGGTCGGCGTTCATCAGTTGTCCCGGCTGTTCTGATTCCGGGATCAATAAAGCCGGGAAGGCTGGCCACCCAGCCTTCTCAGACTGTCCGCATGCTGGCTGCGGCCGGACGAATCCAGCCGCGTCAGGTATTCGGTCCACATCTCGGATCGCTCGTTCGCGTGGTAGGGACCTCCCTCGCCGAGAACGACTTCGAACGGGTCGCCGAGTGGGCAGTTCGCGGCGAGTTCCGCGAAGTGGGCGTCGACCTCGGCCTCCTTCCGCGCCACGAGGTCGGGATGGCTGGCCGCCAGATTCGCCGTCTCGTGCGGGTCTTCGGCAAGATCGAAGAGCATGTGCCGGGGGAAGTCCTTGAGCCCGGTGTGGAGGGTCTTGATGTAGATCATCGTCCCGAACCGGACGGCTCGCTGCAGACTCCACGCGCCCTGGGATAGGAAGACCTGTTCGCGGCCTTCGCCGAACGGCCGGCCCGACCAGCCTCCGATGCTTGCGCCGGCCCAGTCGAGGATCGTGGCGGCCAGGTCGAGATGATAGTGGAGACCGCCTATGCGGGAGCCCCGCTGGGTCCGTCCCGGCCAGCGGACGATGCAGGGAATGTGGCAGGTGAACTCGTCGGCGGTCTGGTGGTCGCCCCACACGTTCAGCTCCCCGAGGTTCTCACCGTGGTCGGCGGAAACGACGATCGCCGTATCCTGCGGCACGAGCTCGAGCAGGCGTCCGATGGATTCATCCACGTAGCGGATTCCCGTGTCGTAGCCGTCGAGATGGACCTTCGCGTCGTCGAGGTTCCGGATTTCGCCCACGCCCCAACGCCAGCGCTTGGGCAGGTCCGGCGTGATATGCGGCACCTCGCGCGCGGAGTGCGGGCCGTAGCTCGCGCGTTGAGCCTCGATGATCTCCTCGGTCAGCCATGGCTCGACAGGATCGCCGGCGAACGGGTTGCCGAACTCCTCGGGCGTGTCATAGGGCGTGTGCGGATCCCAGAAGTTGATGTGGAGGAACCAGTCGTCTCCCTCCCCGTTCCGGCGGAGCCAGTCGGCGGCAGGCTCGAAGATCTCGTCGGCGTTTTCGAGCCCGCCCTTTCCCGTGTCGAACGTCTCATGGAATCCCCAGGTCATCTGATAGGCGGAGTGGCGGCGAGGGAAGGGCGAGACGGATGCCGTGCGATACCCGGCCCGGACTAGCCGGGAGGCCAGCGTGTTCTCGGCCCAGCGGGACCGGAAGTCCCGGCTGCGCCCCTCGGGCGGAAGGTCGGCGCAAAGCCCGCCATGGTTGACCACCCCGGATTCCGTCCCAAATCGGCCGGTGAAGAAGCCGGTTCGGCTGGGCAGGCAGGGCACGTCGCTCGCATAGAGGCCCTCGACGACGCAGCCTTGGGCGGCGAGGGCATCGATGTTCGGGCTCGTGCGGCGAGGGTAGCCGTAGCAGCCCAAGTGGCGAGGGCGAAGGGAGTCGATGTCGATGTAGAGAATCCGCACGGCCATCCGAGGCTACCACCCATCCCCCGAGTTTTCTTCCTCCCTATATAGGCACCCACTTAGGGAGGAAGAAAACTCAGCCGGATCTGACGCACGACCGAACGCCCCATCGCCCTCACCCCCTTCCGAGTAACATCCCGCAATGCCCACGATTCACGATTATCCGGTGACCGTCCAATGGACGGGGGGCCGGGATGGAAAGGGGACGTTCACCGCCAAGCACAGCGGCTCGACGCTTCCGATCGCGGTCCCCCCGGAATTCCAAGGCGTCGGCGGCGGGGCAAGCCCCGAGGAACTCCTGACGAGCGCGATCGTGAGCTGTTACACGCTCACCTTCGGGATCATCGCGGCAAATCGCAAGATTCCCGTGCAGGACGTTCAGGTCGAAGCGGTCGGTCAGGTCGAACAGAACGGCCCGAGCTTCAAATACATCGCCATCACCCTCCGGCCCAAGATCACCCTTGCGGCCGACGCGACCGACGAACAAATGAAGCTCGCCGAGGACATGGCCCACAAGGCTGACAGCTACTGCATCGTAACGAACGCGGTGCGCGGCAACGTACAGATTGTGGTCGAGCCCACTCTCGCGAGAGGTTGAATCCCACGACTTTACGAATCTCGCCCAACCGTTTACATTAGATGAATATGCGTACGAAGCTTGTCGTCGGGAACTGGAAGATGAACAAGACGATCCGGGAGGCGGAGGCCGCCGTCGACTCGTTCATCAAGGTCGTCGGCGGCAAGCCGGACGTCGACGTCGCGATCTGCCCGGCCTATGTGACGATCCCAAGGCTGCGTGAGCTGCTGAAGAACACGCACGTGAAAGTCGGCGCCCAGGACGTGTTCTGGGAGGAGAAAGGCGCTTTTACCGGCCAGGTCAGCCCGGCGATGCTCTACGACGCGGGGGTCGCATTCTGCATCGTCGGCCACTCGGAGACCCGAGGAAGGTTCGGGAAAATGGAGACCGATCCGGCCGCTCTCGGATATTTCAGCGAAACCGAACTGACGATCAACAAGAAGATCAAGAGTCTGCTTTACTATTCGATCACGCCGATCCTCTGCGTGGGCGAGACGGACGCGGAGCGCACCGCCGGGAAGACCGACGAGGTTATCTCGACCCAGCTCGAAGGGGCTCTGGCGGGGCTGGACTCCGTCGAGCTCTATGGGCTCGTGGTCGCCTACGAACCGGTATGGGCGATAGGAACCGGAAAGACCTGCGACTCGGCCGAGGCGGAGCGGGTGTGCGGATCGATCCGCGCCTGGCTATCCGCGCGCCTGGGAGACGAGGAGGCCAGCTCGATCCGTATCCTCTACGGCGGTAGCGTCAAGGCCTCGAACGCCAACGAGCTGTTTCGCCAGCCGAACATCGACGGTGGCCTCGTGGGCGGCGCCAGCCTCGATCCGGACGAATTCCGGAAGATCGTCGTAAGCGCCTAGCCTTCCGACTCCGGAGCCGGCCACGTGCTTGGCGCTCGGTGGAATGAGTCTGGCCATGATCGTACGCCGGAGGAGGTCCCGGCTACGGAACCGGCGACCCCGAATCGACGCCTGAAGGACGGCACAACTGGCAACCAGGATCACTGGTAGCCCGGACGGGACTTGAACCCGCGACCTCCGCCTTGAAAGGGCGGCATCCTAACCACTAGACGACCGGGCCGTGAGCCTATAAGTGTGGCATATCGGGGCGAGCGGGTGAATGGACCGATGGGGAATGAGGGGATCGCAACCGGTCTCGCATCGACGCATCACCCATCCAGCAACGAGTCCGCCGCCATGAGGCGGTCCAGTTCCTCGTACGTCGCGGACTCGAAGCGGTGCGACAGCCTTTCGCTTTCCTGAGCCCGGCGGGCTCGCAACTCCCGGCGGAGGCGGCCCTGCAGAAAGCGGACCTTGTCCTCTTTCGTCTCGCAGATGAGTCTCGGAACCTCCTTTGGCTTCAGGTTTTCATCGAGATGGACCATGGTGACGCGGGCGGTGTTCGTATGGCGCTTCTGCCCCGTGAACAACCTCTCCGCATAGATCTCGATCGTCATTTCGAGGCTGGTGCGGCCTACGTAGGTGACGTGGCCGATCAGGGTCACGAGCTCGCCGACGTTGATCGGCTCATGGAAATCGACCCGGTCGAAGGAGGCCGTCACGCAGATGCCTCCCGCGAAGCGGGAAGCCGAAACATACGCGCAGAGGTCGATCAGCCCGAGGATCGTGCCTCCGAAGACCTTGCCCACGAGGTTCGCCGAATCCGGCGTCATCACTTGCGAGGTTTCGGCGCGTGTCGAGGAAACCGTCTTACCGGCAGTCATTGACCCGGAGTATGGCTCGGTTTTGGCACGGGGAGTTTCTCTTCATGCCTCAGGGTGGGCATGCCCAGGATCCCGCGTTCTTCTTGCCAAACCCCGGCTGGGCGATCCGGTAATGGAAACGGGTCTTGGGAGCGATTGTGGATTCCGGAGCCG
>DATJYD010000583.1:0-4744 GCA_035499755.1 Fimbriimonadaceae bacterium | reverse complement strand
TGGTCGCGGTAACCATCGCTCTCCTCGCCACCTTTATGGGCATCTGCCGGATCAAGGACGACAACATCTGCCAGGGCATGCAGCAGGCTCAGGCCCACTCGGTGGACTACTGGTCGACCGAACACGCGAAGGGGATCGAGGCCAAGGTGTTCGACACGGCGGCCACTCAGCTCGAGCTGTCGAATAACCCCAAAGCGGCCGCGGTGATCGCCGATTACCGGAAGCAGGCGAAGAAAGAGCTGAGCGACAAGGACGACTGGCAGAAGCAGGCCCAGCAGGCCGATAAGGACTATAACGATCTCAACTATCGGGACGACCAGTTCGACCTGTCGGAAGCCCTGCTCGCGATCGCCATCGCGATGCTCGCCGTCACCGCCTTGACCGCGAAGCGATGGCTTTATTGGGTCGCGTTGGTTCCGACCGCGTTCGGGATCTTAATGGGCGTCGCCGGCCTCTTTGGCCTCAAGATCCACTCGGATGTGATCGCCAATTTGCTGTCGGTCGGTGGCGTCGGCTGGTTCTTCCGCTAGGATGTCCGGCGCAGGTCTGACCATCCGGGGATCTTCTTCCAGAACTTGGGGCCCATGTTGGGATCGAAGGCAGCGAGCCTCTTTTCGAGCAAACCGATCTTCGCGGCCAGTATCGGGTCCGCCCCCTCACGCTGGCGGACGTAGGGCCCGTCCACGATCATGTGGGCGAATAACTCCGCCTTGTCCTCCTCGACCGCAGACGTCCCGTATCGCGTGAGGAAGCCGGGAATCGTGTCGGTGAGCTCCCCAACCCCGCTCCTCCGCATCTTCGCGCCGCCCTGCCCATATTTGAACCCTGGCGGATTGAGCTTCTCCCATTCGGGGTCGTGGTAGATAACCTTCATGCGGTCGTCGACCAGGTGAAAGAACTCATGATGGATCACAATCCGCTGATAGTGGGCGCTACGGGCGCCGAGCGCGGCGTCGTAATACATCGTGTCGCCGTCGAAGGCGGGGACCGAGGCGCGAAGCTGGTCGTTCATCGACAAGTGCACGCCGATGACGATCCGGTGGACGGCCGACTTGACGATGAAAGACGCCGGGTACCGCGACCACTCTTTGACGAAGATGCGCTCATAAGCCGCAAGTTGCGCCGCCGACGCGGGACGTTCGGCCACGACGTAGCCGTCGCCCTGCCAGGTTAAAGGGTGCCGAATCTCATCGATCTGCAAATGATCTCTCTCGGCCAACCGCTTGAGATTCTGAGATTGAAGGGAGATGAGAACGAAAGCGGCGGCGGGGATCATCGCTGACAGCATTCTAGCCCGAACAGCGCATTCGACCTCGGCAAAGAAAAAAGCCCCCGCGGTGTGTGCTCAATTTCCGCGGAGGCAACGGACCATGCTCCTACTGGGTAGAGGCATTCATGCTCTTACGCACTTATTAGTTTGTGCGAACCTCGCCACCTTCTCAAGTCGTGATTGCTTTGTCCAAGAAAGGTTGTCCGCTATTTGGAGGACAGGTAGATTGCCCGTTTGAATTCCCCGAGTTGCCGCTGGCCCCGATCAGTCAGAGAATAGCCCTTGCCGTAACCATCGCGCAGGGGGTCGCCGCTGATCGTCCGCGGGCCCGGCCGGAGAAGACCCCGCATCACCAGATCCCAGGACGCTTCCATATAGAGATGCTGGATATCGAGGATCGGAGGCGCCTCGTTCCGATCTGCCTTTTGATATTCCAGAATCTCCAGCAACCACGGCAGGTACAGGTCGTAGTCCTGGCTGCGGTCTCGTATCCGGTGGTCTTCCGTCGATAGGTTCTCAGCGATGAAGCGCCAGATGTAGTCCTCGGCTTCCTCGACCGACGTCACATAACGCCCGCGCGAATCTTCGAACATGCTCCATTGTCATGCGCCTTGCTCGGCTCCGCAAGTCGCGGCTTTACCCGACGCCCGGAGCCAAGTCGAAGGTGAGCTCGGACAGGCCCGATGACACGACCTCCCTCCTGACCCTCCCACTCTTTTCAAGGAGCCTCCTTGCCGCGAAGTTGTCGGTCAGCATGAGGGCCCACCAGCGTTCGATGCCGACCGCGGCGGCCCGTCGGGCGAGGCTGGCGATCAAAGCCGAGCCGACGCCCCGGCCCTGCCACTCGTCGGTAACCACGACCGCAACCTCGGCGCTGACGGAGTGCCTGGCGTCCCGTAGGCAATGGGCGACCCCCACGGGCGGCAATTCTTCTCCGGATTCGTCGAGGGGAGCCAGGACGATTCCGATGCGCTCGATGCCGTCGCATTTGACGAACGGATCCATTTCCGCCGTCGAGTAGTCGGCGCGAGCCGAGAGGAATCTCTGGTACCTGGACCTCGGCGTCAAGCGCCGGATGGCGATCACGAGCGCCTCCGCTCCATCCGGCTTGATCGGCCGGATGGCCGCTGGAATTCCGTCCCTGAGGACGGTTCGTTCATGCTCGCCGGGCGCCATCATCGAACTCGCGGATTCGTGACTTCTCTGCTAAGGAAACCCGGTTGTCACCCGAGAATGCGCGGCGATCCGACGTTGGTCACGGCATAAGGATCGTTTTGCTGGCGATGCCGGCCCCCGGCGATCGCAGCACCTGAGGCTTGGAGGCCAGGGCGCGAACGATCTCGATCGCCTTCTCAGAATAGCGGCTCAAATCCGAAACGGACACGACTCCCAACGGAAAGCCGTCCTGGCGCAACACGATGAGGCGGCGCAGGCGTCGGTCGCGCATGATCTCGATTGCCTTGTCCAGGGTCGCCTCTTCATCGATGCAAACCGGATCTCGGGTCATTACATCCCAAGCCGTCAACATCGAAGGCTCGCTCAAAGGTGCGAGCACGCGCATCACGAGGTCCCGGTCGGTCACGACGCCGACGATACGGCCACTACTGAGAACGCCGATCAGGCCGACATCCTCAACCTTCATCTTTTCCGCTATCAAGTGAAGCGGCGAATCTGCATCGACCGCGACGAAGCTGCGGCCAAGCACGTCTCTAACTCTCATAGCCTGACCTCCGGAGGGCGACATGCGCCCCCTTTCATGGTGCGCCGACTTTGCATGAGCCCCAAGTCTGGGTTTTCTATGACACGACTTGTGAGAGCTTCCGCGGTCCCCGCGCCTAGATGGAGTCGCCCTCGGGAGGCACTTCGACGAGGCTGATCCGGTGCTTACCGATCGCGGTGAGAGAGTAGCCGTTTCCGTAGCCATCTTTTGGCTGCTCGCCGTCGATCATCCTTGGCCCCGGCCGAAGATAGCCCTGGGAGACGAGCGACCAGGCGGCGTCCATGTAAAGGCTGTTCAGATCGGTCATGCTGAGCTTCTCGCCCGGCTGCTCGCCGTGGCGATCAAAGATCTGAAGAAGCCATGGCAAGAACAGATCGAAGTCGTGGGACTGAGTCTTGACGCGCTGATCGGTGATTGCGAGGTTCTCGGCGATGAATTTCCACAGGTAGATCTCCGCTTCCTCGATCGTGGTCGCCAGTCTTCCGCTCTTGTCTTCGAACATACGATTAGTATTGACGGGATAGCGCCCGCGATGGAGCCTGAGCTAGAGGAAGCCGTTGCTCTGCATTGGGTCGGGAGGGGGTTTGCCTAAGAGGATTAGGAGGCAACATGCAATGAGACGCCCTCCTAGCTCTAAGGGCGCGCCCCGCAAACGGAAGTAAGCGGTTTTCATCGCAAAAGAGCAAGGATGGGTTCGCGCCATCCCCCCCAAGCCGCGTTCCGTTGGTATGATGGCGGCGTGAAACCATCGGTCAGCTTCGGCCTGGCGGCCGTTCTCGCTGTCTGGTCAGCGGCAGGCTGCGGCAAGCCCCCGGTCGCCGTGAACGCAGGCGGTTCCGCCCAGAACCAAACGTCGAACCCGGCGCCGCCTTCCGCGCAGACTCCGAGCCAGAGCCCGGCCCCTCCGAGCGGGAATCCCGCACCTCCGAAATCCAGGCCCGTTGCGCCCGCGCCGCAACCCGCGCCGAAAGACCGGGGCGGTGTCGGCGTCGGAGTCGTCCGAAGGGACACGGTGATCCCGCCGCGCAGGGCACTGATGCCTCCCGAACCGAAACCCGACGAAACCGCCCCGCTCGCCTATGCCACGCCGGACGGGAGCAAGGTCTCGGTCGAGGGAGTCTGCAAGATCACGGAGTCGGACGTCGCCTGTTGGGGACCGAACGGCGTCACCGATGCCGATCTGACCCAGCGGATCAAAGATGCCATGGTGAGGCAATCGACGCAAGGCGGCTGGTCGCCGTCGATCACGATCCAGTACGGAAAGAAGAACCGGGTCGTCGTCTTTAAGATGAGCCAGGTCCAGGGCACGCCGAGCTACATCAATGTGCAGTCCGTGGGCAGCAATCGCTTCTATGGCGGAGGATCGAACATCAGCCTCGACCAACCCATGCGGAGCGTCGGTCCGGGAAAAGACTATATCCACTTCCAGACCCAGTCGGTGGCGGAAGATCCTTCCGCCGCAACGACGGTTGCCCGGCTGCAGTACATGGTGCCCGTCAAAGAGCAAGCCACGATCGACTGCCGCGCCGGCGCCAGCGTCGAGTTCGGCGGCGAAACCCACACGATCGAGTCGATCACGGCAGGCGGGGACCGCGAGCACGAGATGATGATGCCGCCGCCGATGCAGCATATGAAGGAATGGACGCTCAAGTTGAAGTCGACTCGCACCGGCGCGCATCCTCCGATGGTGCAGCTCATGCCGCTCGACTCAGCCGGCAATACGATCGGGGAGGTCGACGAGAAGGGGAACCCGA
>DATJYD010000582.1:0-4686 GCA_035499755.1 Fimbriimonadaceae bacterium | reverse complement strand
CGCGCTCTCGTTCGCGGATTCGAAGTTCGTCGTCAAGATCGCGCCACCCCCCGAAGTGACCGTTCTGCGCTACGAACACGACATGATGGCGGCCGAGGTAGGAGCCATGCGCGAGGTGAGACGCCGCACGAGCCTGCCTGTACCGGAGGTCGTCGCCTTCGACCAGACGCGCGAGGAGACGTCGAGCGACTATTTCCTGGCCGCCTGCGCGCCGGGTTCACCCCTCCATCGAGTCCGGGATAACCTCAGCACCGAAGCGCAGGCCTTTGTCGACGAGCAGATCGCCGGCTACCTTATAGAGTTGCACGACATTAAGGGCGTCGCCTTCGGTACGTACAATCGGCCCGTCCACTCGACTTGGAAGGAGGCATTCGGCGCTTTCCTGGAAGACCTCGGGAAGGATCGGCGGGACCGGGACGTGCAACTGCCGCTGGGCGCCTTCGAAGTCGCCGAGCCCCACATGGACGCCCTGGATGAAGTTCGAGTCCCGAGCTTGATCCACTGGGATCTCTGGGATCCGAACGTGTTCGTCGATGACGACAACCGAATTACGGGGGTCATCGACTTCGAACGGGCGATGTGGGCCGATCCGCTCATGGAATGGAACTTCCACACACCGTCGAAAACGCTCCTCGACGCCTACGGCCGTTCGATCATGGAAAGCCCCGGTTCCAAGTCCCGTCGCGGGCTCTATGATCTGTATCTCGGTCTTATCATGGTGATCGAGACGACCTACCGCGGCTATGACTCCGCCCACGAGAAGATGAGCCGCGACTTTCTGGATGCGAGCATCGCGGTCTTGGCGCGTTCATCCTAGGAGGGTGTCTCATTGCATGTTGCCTCCTAATAGTGTTAGGCGAACCCTCCCGACCCCAACCGCCGTTTGGGGAAAGACGGCTTACCACCCCTTGTTCCAGGTTGCGATCGGCGACCGAGAGCGGGGTCCAAGTGTTTGCCCCTGACGCCTTTCCTGACTATCGAAGCCGACCCAATGCAACGGCTTCCTAGCTCGTTCTCATGAGAGGGCTCTCAGCCGGAGATGAAACGGCGTTCGGCGTTGGGCGATGGGCGTTGGCGCGTTGGGGCGTTGCCGAACCGCGTCTCGGATCCGCAATGGAGCGCCAGCGCCACGGTCCGACGTGTCAAGATCTGCTCCATGCCGCAGCCGCTCCTGATCGTCGATGGCGACAATCTCGCCCATCGCGCCTACCACTCGACCCCTAAGTCGGTGGTCGGCGTAAATGGGCAGCCGATCAACGCGATCGTCGGCTTCGCGAGCATGCTTCACAACGTCTGGCAGAAGGAGCAGCCGCGCGGCATCTTCGTGGCCTGGGACACCTTGGGAGTCGATACCTACCGTAGCGAGCTTTGGCCGCCCTATCAGACCGGACGGATCTTCGAGAAGGAGATTGTCCAGCAGCTCGACTTATTGCCTTCGGTTTGCGAGGCATTTGGCCTGGGCGTGGGCAAGAACGCAGGGTTCGAGGCGGACGACCTCATGGCCGCAGCGGCCGGTCAGGAGGTCGCGACGGGTGGGACCGCGGTGATCCTCACGACCGATCGCGACTCCTATCAGCTCGTCTCGGAATCGGTGACGATCCTCGTACCCAAGAAGGGAGCGCGGGAGTTGGACCGGATCGGGCCTCACGAGGTGGTAGAGCGCTTCGGGGTGCTGCCGGAGCAGGTGCCCGACTTCAAGGCGCTCAGCGGCGACGCCTCCGACAAAATCCCCGGAATCCGCGGAATCGGCCCAAAGGCGGCAGCCTCGCTTCTCCTCCGATTCGGCACTTTGGAGGACGCGATTGCGGCATGGGACCGGCCGGAGACGGACGCGGAGTTGGCGCTTCGCTTTCGAGAAGTCGTGCGGATGAGGCCAGACCGGGCTCTGGTCGAGGTCTCTACCGATTGGGCCAGTCGGTTCGCTCCCAATTGGTCGGCAGGCGCCGCGGCGCTGAAGGCGATTGGGGCGAATGCCCTCGCCGAACGGCTGGTGCGTTGAGGGCTGGGGTGTTGGGGCGTTGGGTGTTGGGGTGTTGGGGTATTGGGGTATTGGGCATTGGGGCGTTGAGCGCGCGAGCCCAACGCGTCGACGCCAAAATACGAGAATGCCCGACTACCCATACGTCACCCGGCTCGACATCAAATATCAGCCTCTCGAAGTGATCGATGAGAGGGCCTTCGCCGACTCTGTGACCGATCCGTGGTTCAACCAGACCCTCTGCGCGGTGAACGACTCGGTCGTGCGGATCGGGATTGTAAAGGGCGAGTATCACTGGCACAAGCACGATAACGACGACGAGTTCTTCTATGTCGTGGAGGGCGAGTTGCTGATCGATCTCGAAGAGCGGACGGTCTCCCTCGGCCCGCGCCAAGGAATGGTCGTGCCCAAGGGCGTCGTCCACCGCACGCGAGCGCCGGAGCGCACCGTGATGCTCATGGTCGAGACCCGGGCGATCGTGCCGACCGGCGACCCACAACCGTCATCCTGAGCCTGGTGCGAGCGGCACGGACTCGCCCCAGGCTTACAACGGCGCCGCCGGGAATGCGCGATCCTGCTTACTTCACGACGTGCACCGTGATCGTCGCCGCCTCACTGCAGCGGACGCCGTCCATGACCCAGAACTTGTAGGACGTTTCCTCCGGCTTGTCGGGCGCTTTCAGGGTCAACTTCGCAGCCTGCGACACACTTCCGCGCAGCCAGCCCTCGCCGACGTTCCACCGGTAGATGAGCGGCTGGCCCTCCGGGTCGTAGCTCTTCGAGCCGTCGATCGTGAACTCCTGGCCACAATGGACGGTGATCTCCGTCGGCGTCACGACCGCGACGGGCGCTTTGTTCACCGTCCTGATCGCCTCCGGAACCGGCTTGCGAACGACCGGGGTCGGTCCGTTCGACGGGAGAAGGCTCGTGCGAAGGCTGTAGACGCCGCACACGGTGTGTCCCGACGTGAACTCTGAATTGAACTGAGTCAAGTCCATAAACCGGTATTCCGATTCCTTGCCGGATGTGACCCGGATCATCAGCAGGCCCTCGACCGACCAGACGTTGGGCGTGAACGCCGTGTCGGTAGAAGCCGTCCCGAAGGGATTCCAAACCGAGATCGTACCGTCGACCTTGTCCGTCGTTGGGTCGTCCCAGTCCTGATCGGTCTCGCCAGGGAAGATGAAACGGCCCTCGCCGTCGGTCTGGCCCATGAACTTCGGCCGGTCGGCGAAGTACTTTGCGCCGCTATCCTGGACCGGCGCCTGGGAGACGTGATAGACGTAGACCGCGGCGTTCTTGAGAGGACGATCGTATGCGTCCGTCACCATCAGCCAGTTGGCGCGCGTGGGAATCAGCCGTCCTTGAGTTCCCCAGAACCGGTCGCCTCGAAAGCCCCGGTAAACCATGACATGCCCGGCCATCGATGGCGGGAGCCAAAGCTGGCAGCCATCCATCAGCGATGAGTACCCGCCTCCGCAGGGGATGTTGAGCCCGGGCGTGGACGGCAAATTCGAATCGCCGGAGACAACGGGCAGGAGGGGAGTGCCGGAGACGAGCTTGCCATTATCGTCGGTTACAAAGACATTGGTCGACGAGACGCCATAACCATACAGGTCGGGCTGGCTCAGGATCACATGGCCGAACTCGTGGATGATCGCGCAGTCGATGGCGCCGAGATCCACCGGCTCGTTGACCGGAAAGCCTCCGTCGTACCACACGCCTTCCTTGTTGAAAGGCTCGTCATCCCAGTTGCCGCCTTGGAGCTGCGTAAACCTGTCGATCCGATAGGCCTCTTCGATGCCGTTCGGACTGATCCCGGGATAGACGGCGTTGTGCAGCATCACGTCCATCCGGCGCTTCTCGCCCCGGATCCAGTCGTAGTAGCTGAACGATCCGACGTGGTTCAGCACCCGGTTGTCGAACTCGGCGCGGCTGTTCTTCGGGTTGTAACCCATGTGGACCGGGCGCGCGTCGGTCAGCTCCTCGATGTCGTTATTGGCCCGGCAGAGATCGTCCACCTTGCCCTGCGGATCGAGCTGGACGTGCATCCAGGTCGATGCGGCCGGGAACGGGAACCTGAACTCGACCGTCGTTTCCTGGCCGGGGGCGAGTTCGGGGAGCGTCTCATCGAACGTCTTGACCGGCCTCGCCGCCGGATCGAAGACGAAGTTGTGAGGCCGGCGGGGAATGAGCGAAAACCGCACCTGAGCCCCCGCGCCCAGGGGCACGAGGCCGTAGTTGCCCACGTGGACGGTAGCGGTCATCTCCTGGCCGGGCGTCGGCCGGTCGTCGACCGCGTCGGAGCGGAAGCGAGGCGTCATCTCGATACTGATCGCATCGAGATCGGGCTTGTCGGGCGAGATGACGGTGAGCGGATACGTCGCGGTCAGGCCGTGGAACTCGGCCTTGATCTCGCACTTACCGACCTTAATAGCCTTGGCTTTGCCGGTGTCGTCGATCGTCGCGATGCTGGGGTCGCTGGAGGACCATTTGATGAGATGGCGGGCGTCGAAGTAAGCCCATTGGCTATAACGAACCACGTTTTCGACAGTTGGCTGCCATAAGCTCTGGTTATCGCCCAGGAGGCCGAACTGCTTGTTGTAGCCGGCGACCGCGCGCGGATCGGATGGCACGCGCGTCGGCTCGTTGTCGACCCTGATCGCGGAGTACGGCGCGGTGCGGAAGAAGTCGCGGTAGACGCAGGC
>DATJYD010000581.1:0-3376 GCA_035499755.1 Fimbriimonadaceae bacterium | reverse complement strand
GCTGGGTATTCGGGATCGGGTCGTAGTTGGGCTGCCCGCTGACCACGATCAACTCGGTCGGCTGCGTTTCCATGTAGACGACCGGCACCGGCTTGGTCTTGAGCGAAGGTTTGGGAGCGTTGGGATCCGAAGCGGATCCGCCCGTCATGGGATCACCCGTATGGGCGGCCAGGATCTGTTGGTAGGCCTTGTCGATCTCGTCCTTCCTTCCGAGGTGAGGGTCGGCGACCTCCCAGGGTCCCTGGATCGAGGAGGCCTTCAGCCACCCGTCGAAGAGGTGGAAATAGAGCTCGCCGCTCCCCGCCTGCAGGACGATCGCGCTCGTGTTGATCAGCCGCTGCAGGTCGGTGCCGGAGACGGCGCGAAAGACCGGAGCCCCGTCGACCAGCACCAGGACGGCCGGCGCGTTGGAGAAGATGATCTGCGGCGGGGCGTTGTTCAAAGGCCGCGACTCGCCGGTCTTCTGCGCCGTGACGATTCCCAGGTCTGCCTCGAGCCGGTCGAGCGAGATTGCCTTCGACTTCTTGCCGGGCTGGTTTTCCTGCAGGAGGGCCTGCCAGGCCGCGGCGTTCCCCGGAGCCGAGGGGAAGCTCGAGCGCGTGATGTTCAGGTCCTCCAGATAGACGACGCGATTGACCTTGTCGACGTCGGTGCGCGCCGTAAACCAGATGACGCCGAATGTTGGATCCTTGGCCCCGGCCGGCTGGACCGACACGGCGGCGTGCGCCTCGAGCGCAACGCCCGTCCAGCTGTCGACCTGCGGCTGATAGATGAGGAAGGTGGTCAGGGCGGTGCCCGTGCCGCTCACGATTCGGCGGGGCCAGGGGTCTCCCGGTGGAGGCGCGGACTTCGGCGCCGTCGTCTGAGCCTGCAGCCGCGCCGTGGTGAAGAGAGAAATTGTCAGAATCAGCGCGAAGCTCAAGGTCTTACGAAGAATCTTCATGCCTCGTCTCCTCGAAGAACTCGGGGAATGGAGTCCGTGGCCAGCCTTGACGCCGCGAATCGTATAACAACGAGCCATTCTTCTGGGCGTGTCGCGGGGCTTAGGATTCTCGTGGGCCGAGCCGACGGGGCGCCCTCGGATAGAATCGCCGCCGAAGAATCAAAGGAGGGGACTCATGCGCAGAATGGCACGGTGGACGACGTCAGCGGGCCTCGTTGCATGCCTCGTGCTCGCCGTCTCGACGAGCGCTTCGGCTGCGGGCAAGGATCGGTACACGGGCCTCATCGTGTCGGGAGGCACACCGACGCAGTTGATCATGTCGATCAAAGGTTGGACGACAGAGGCCGAGGCGAAGTCGCTCAAGGCGACTCTCGAGTCCGGCGGACCCGACGCCGCCCAGAAGGCGCTCGAGAAGCTCGACCTCGGCTACATCTCGCTCGTCGGCTCGCTCGGCTGGCCGATCAACGCCGCGCGGTCGTACCCGATGGCAAACGGCGGCCAGCAGATCGTCCTGCTCACCAATCGGCCGATCGGGTTCGTCGAGGGCATGGCTCAAGGCGCTTCGCTCAACTATCCGTTCGGCATCATCTCTCTCGAGGTGGACGCCAAGGGAGAGGGAAGGGGGAGCATCATCGGACGGGCGAGGATCACGATCGACGACAAGGGTGTGATCCACATCGATCCGTACGCGGGGTACTCCTACGAGATTACCCGCGTCCGCCACGAGAGCTAGCGACCAACGGCGTTCTCGGCCCTGCAACGACAGCTCCGTTCGACGCAAATTCCTGGCTGGCGGGAGCCGAGGCGCTCATCGAGTGCACTGATCGAGGCCCGAAAGATGCTCGACGAGGGACGAGGAGCATTCTCGCGTGAGTGACCCAATCTTCCTGCATCGCCTGCAATTCGCCTTCACGGTCATCTACCACTATCTCTTCCCGGTCCTGACGATGGGGCTCGCGTTCCTCATCTTCGTGATGAAGGCGCTGGGACTGCGCTCGGGCGGGGATCGCTGGAACGACGCGGCGCGCTTCTGGATCCGGATCTTCGGGATCAATTTCGCGGTCGGGGTCGTGACGGGGATTCCGATGGAGTTTCAGTTCGGAACCAACTGGGCGCGCTTCTCCCGCTACGCCGGCAACGTCGTCGGGCACACCCTCGGGATGGAGGGGCTCTTCGCCTTCTTTCTCGAGTCGAGCTTCCTGTCGCTGCTCGTCTGGGGAGAGAAGCGGCTTTCCCGCGTCGGCCACTTTCTCGCCGCCACCGCGCTCTTTCTCGGAAGCTGGCTCTCGGGCTACTTCATCACGGCGACCAACGCCTTCATGCAGCACCCGGCGGGACACGCGGTGGGACCCGACGGCGTTCTCCATCTTTCCGACTTCTGGGGCTTCGTGCTGAACCCGTGGGCGCTCGCCCAGTACGCGCACAACATGATCTCGACGGTCGTCACGGCGTCCTTCGTCGTGGTGGCCCTGGGCGCCTTCTACCTTCTTCAGGGTCGGAACAGGGACCAGGCGCGCCTCTTCCTGAAACTGGGGCTGACCGCCGGCCTCGTCTCGAGCATTCTCGTCGCGTTCCCCACGGGGGACACTCAGGCCAAGCTCGTGGCGCGCTATCAACCGGTCGCGCTGGCGGCCATGGAAGGGCGCTTCCGAGGCGGCGAGCGGGCGCCCATCACCATCATTGGCCAACCGAACGTCCGGGAGCGGACGCTCGACAACCCGATCGCCGTTCCGGGAATGCTTTCGTTTCTCGCGTACGGCCACTTCTACGCCGACGTGCGGGGATTGGACGAATTTCCGGAAAGGGACTGGCCCGACAACATCGCGCTCCTCTACTACGCGTTTCACATCATGGCGGGTCTCGGGACGATCCTCATCGGCATCATGCTGCTCGCCAATCTGTTGGCTTGGACGGGGCGCCTGGAGAGAAGCCGGGCGATGCTCGGGGTGCTCCTCTTCTCCTTTCCGTTTCCTTACATTGCCGTCGTGGCCGGTTGGATGACGGCCGAGCTCGGACGGCAGCCCTGGCTCGTCTATGGGCTCTTCCGGACCGCCGAGGGATCGAGCCCGACGGTTCACGGCGGCACGGCGCTCTTCACGCTGATCGGTTTCTGCGGCCTCTACACGGTCCTGTCCGTGCTCTTTCTCTTCCTCGTCGCCCGGGAGATCGGGCATGGTCCGACATCTCCGGCGGCGCCGACCGCCGCGCGGGCGGAGGTGACCCATGCCTGAGACCTGGTACGCCATCACCGTCTTCATGCTGACGGCATACGTCGTGCTGGACGGCTACGACTTCGGCGCCGGGGCGCTCCACCTGTTCGTTGCCCGCGGGGACCGGGAGCGGCGGCAGGTCCTCGCCGCGATCGGCCCCTTCTGGGATGGCAACGAGGTCTGGCTGCTCGCGGCGGGCGGCGCGCTCTTCGTCGGGTTCCCC
>DATJYD010000580.1:0-8443 GCA_035499755.1 Fimbriimonadaceae bacterium | reverse complement strand
TAGCGCTGGGCGAGATACTGCCGGGCGGCCTCGTCCCGCGTCGCGTGCTTGTCCGTCATAAAGAGATTGCCAAGGTCGATGTTGAAGTCCGGGTTTTCGTCGCGGATGTTGGACAGGGCCTGGTTGTAGACGTCCGCGCTCGTGTGCTCATCGAGGTGAGCGTCGGCGGTCAGCGTGAAAGTGAAGGCGCTTCCAGGTTTCCGTTTGGTATGGAAGGAGCCTTCAGGGCTGTCCTCGAAGGTTCCTGCGCTCGGGCTGCGAAAGCGAAAGCGGTAGAAGTAGCGGGCGTCTCCGTCGAGCGCGCCCAGCACGACATTCGTTGGTTGCCCCGCCTTGAAGGAGCGGAGAGGCGTCGACCGCGGGTATTGCCCGGACTGCGTCCCGAAGATGACCAAACCCTCCAGGTCTTGGTAAGCCAGGGCACTCAGGGTCACCGAGTGGTTCTCGGGACGAGCGAGGATCAGGTCGTAGGCATGGGTCGGAACGTCGAGATGGAACACGGCTGCTTCTCCGTTCCGGCCGTGCTGCGGGAAGCTCAAGCATGTCATGGCCAAGGCGGCAAAGACTCCTAACCCGGACAATCGGCGAGCCACCCTGTTCCGCCCAGTCCCGTGGCGCGTGGCGAGCCTATGGCTGTTTCTGCCGGCTGACGCCCCTCGCCGATCGCTCATCGCCCGTCCCTCGGAACGACCACGTAAGAGGCGGCGATTTGTCCGCTCCTTTGGCTGGCAGTTTCGTCCTGTGGCAAGAAGACTCGAACATACTCGACCTTCACGTGCTGGGGCGACACGGTGACTCGCAGGTGTCCGGAATTAGGGAGCTTCTCGCCCGATTCGTAACGATCCTCGTTATACGCGACATAGCCCTGGTCGGCCGGCATCGGCACCTCTTGATAGATCACGCCGTCCTTCTCCTGGCGGCAGTAGAGGTGGTCGTGGCCCTGGAAGAAGATCGTCACGCCGTGCTTGACCATCAGGCCGTGAATCGGCGCCTCCCAGCCCGGACGCATTTCGCTGAATCGGTTCTCGCCGTTCTTGTCATGCCCGCCCCACTCGTAGAGGTGAGCGACCTCGACCCCGCCTCTTTGGGTGCCGAGTACGTGGTGGGCGAAGACGAACTTGTATTTCGCCCCGCTCGACTCAAGGGTCTTTTTGAACCATCGATACTGATCGTCTCCGAGAGTTACCGCCCAGAGATCCCGCTTGCCCCGACCTTCGCCGTTGCTCTTCTTGCCGCCACCTTTGTCGTGCAGACCGGAGTCGACCTGAGCCTTCGAGTGCCAGTAATTGTCCAGCACGATGAAGAGCGCGTCGCCCCAAGTCCAGGCGTAGTAGTCTCGCAACTCACCGATGCCGTCGAGCGCTTTCTCATTTCCCGAGTAGAAGCCGTCCGGGGCAACGGTCGGGAAGTACTTGTTGCGCGCGTTCTGCGCCAGCACGGCGGCTTCGTGCCGGTCGTCGGTCTGGTCGCAGTTAAAGAGCGACGCTTGCTCGTGGTTTCCGTTAAGGAGGAAAACCGGCGCCGTTTGACCGATGAGTCCCAAGAACGGACGTTGAAGCGTGTATCGGGCGGTCACCGACGGCTCATCGATGGTTTGAAGCGTGCTGATGCTGAAGTCGTCTCCCATGCAGATGTAGAAATCGGGGGGTGTCGCGGCAGCGTTCTGAAGCGTCCTCGCGTAGAGCTCGGGATCGCTCATGAAGGGCCGCTCGGGATGCGAATCGCCCTGAATGCCGAATGTGAAGGTGCTTCCGGGAGCCCGGCGCGTGTGGAACCGGCACTCGGGCCGGGCGGAGAACTCCTCTTCGCCGGGCTTCCGATAGCGAAGGCGATAGTAATGCGGGCTGTCTGCCGCAAGCGCGGTCAGGATGGTCTCCACCGGTTGGCCCGCTTCCAGTTTGGCGGTCTGCGTCTTGTGAGAATAGTCGCCGGAAGCCGTGCCGTACTCGTAGTAGCACTCCATCGGCTCGACGGCGAGGGCGCTCATCGTCACGGAACGGTCCGTGATCCGGCCAAGCACGAGCGAGAGGGCAGCGAACTCCGACAGATTCGCCGGGAGTGCGTAGCTTGCCCTCTGCCTCTTTCCTTCTCGCAGTCGGCCTTTTCCTCCCTGCCCCAGCGCTTCGAGGGCGTACCAGGCTGGGAAAGATGCGATGACGACGAGCAGTTGACGACGGGAGATTTCGAGTTCCATTGGAGACCTGGATCTTCAGGAAGAAGTCGGTTGGGAGGCCGGTGGATTCGCGAACCCATCCGAGCCGGCCTCCCGTGGCGGATTACCTCCCCGAAACCCCGAAGAGGTAGTCCGTATTCCCGACGCCGGCATTGTCGATCGGGGTCGAATACAGGAACGGGCCCTTGGGGTCGGAGGGATCGGTCTTGCGCAGACTCGCGAGCTTCTGTTTCTGATCTGCGGAGAGCGTCCTGCCCACCTTGGCGAAGGCGGTCGCATAGAAGTACGACATCTCGCCATCGAGCCTTCCGTATTCCCTGGAGAGCGCCAGCACCTTGTCCTTGTCGGCGGTCTCGCCGGTCTGGAAGCGGAGGAGTTCCGTCGCGATCGACCGGCGAACCTTCACGATCTCCGCCAAATCCTGGCGCTGCATATCGATGAGGTCGGTGATGCACTTCCGTTGAGAATCGGTCAAGGCATCCAAGAAGGCTTGTCCGCTGTCGCCGGTCAGCGATGTGCTGATCGAGTAGTTCTGCTTTCCCATCGCGGGCGCGGTCTTCATGCCGAAGCCTCCGAAGTACATGCCGTGCCGCTCCGGGCAGAAGTAGGTGTCTGCTTCCAACGACCCGGCATACCACGAAAACATCTCGCTCGCGTACGTCATGACGGCGACATTCACCTCGTGGCCCATGCTTCGCTTGTCGAGTTGCTCGGGCACGTCCGGCCAGCTGCTGCTGTCACCGAATTTGAGCCTGGCCAGGGCCGCCTTCTGATCTTCGTCGAGCCCGTGAAGGATCCCTCCCGTCACCTGGGCGCGCCGGTAGGCGAGCGATCCATCCAGTGCATAGAGGTCTTCGGAAAGCTTGATGACCGCACTCTTGTCTAGTCCCTTGCTGCCGGCTGGGACGTCTCCCGCGAGATTGCGGCGGAACGCCTTGATCAGCGGTAGCCGCATTTCAGCGAATCTGCTGATATCTCGCTCCTGTTCCTCTCCCAAACCGATGAGTTGTGCCTTCTGGTCGGCGTTGAGAACCGACAGCATGTTCTCGGCGATCCGCGTCAGGAACGACGTGTTGTGGCCGCCCTGGACGGCATCGACGTCGCGCATGTACTGGAACCCGAAGAAGTCGGAGACCTTGCCGGGCGGCAAGAACGTGTCGAGGCCGAAATCGCCGGTCAGGAAAGCCAGCCCATCGAACGCGATCGTGTGGAGTTGGGCCTGATCGGAGGTCGCCTGGGTGATCGAGTAACGGTTTGCCTGGTTGTCCGGCGCTCGCTCGCTCTGGCCGAGCGCCGGCCGGCAGGCGATCAGAAAGGCCGCGGAGCCAACGGCCAAGCAACAATCCCACTTCATTTCCTTTCTCCCGGACCCGTGAGAGTCCTTCGAGCTTTAAGTCTGGTCGCCGTGTATTTGGAAATCATGAGGCGGTCGAGACCGGCTAGTTCCCATGAGAGGCTCTTAACCGGAGATGAAACGGAGTTCGGCGATCGGCGATCGGCGTCTTTGGGGCCGATCTCGTCTTTACAACTGAACGAAGGGCGAGCGGAGCGGCTGCCGCAGCGAAGAACCTCGGATCCGTGCGCGGGCGGTGGAATCCGAGGTCCTTCGCCTGCGAGGCTCGTTCCACTCGCCTCAGGCCTCAGGATGACGAGTTGGGCTGCGGCAGCCCAGATGCTCGCCTCGCGTGAGAGGGAGATCTCATGCGACCACCTGGTCGGCGACGTGGCTCACATTAAGACCTGAACCGAGGGGCTAAGGAAACATAAATGCGATTCCGATAAAAATAGCGCCAGTAATTCTAACGTCAGTCTTTTTACGGACAAAAACTGAGGGACTGTCGAGAGAATCCCTGGCGCTGGCTGGCCAGCCGAGTCCCGAATGGGTACCCAGCACTGGCATTAGCCCAGACCGGTTAAGCGGATGGAGCGACCCTCGGAGCGCCGAGAGCCGCTCCGTCACGTCAAGACCAAGCTTGCTCCGGAGGGATACATGCGCAGAGCGCTTTTCTACAGTTCGGTCGTTACCGTAGCCGCATTGCTGTACGGATGCGGTGGAGGCGGTGCGTCAACGGTTACGAACCAGCACACGTCTTCCAAGATCATCGTTGGCTACGTCTATGTTTCAACGAACACGACGCCGCAGGGGTCTCCCAGCACCGTCGTTACCAACTCCACCGTCGCCCCGGCTGGGTACGCCGCGCCGACGGCCGGTACGTTCACCCTTCACGTCGACAACGGCACCATCACTCGAGCCGCCGCCGACCTCAACTTCGACCTGTCGACCTCGAACGCGATCGTCGCGCGAGTGACGTCTTCCAGCACGGGAACTCCTGCCCTGACCTATGGGGCCACCGGCGTTCAATTGAACGGCGTTAGCAAGTCGACGATCCCGACCCAGACCGTCAACATGACGGGGTCGAACGACGTGACTCTCACCCTTTCCTACGGCACCGCCGCCTACACGCCCGGCTCGCCCGCCTCGATCATGGTGCTCGCCATGGATCCGAACGGAACCGGTTACTTCGGCGCGCCGGCCGACACGATCGCCAACATCATTCCCAGCACGAATCCCGCGGACGACTACGGCCTTGCCGTCATCGTGACCGACGCGAACGGGGTCGTTCTCAACAGCATCACGCCGACCGTGTCCGATCCCAACAGCAACGCGACCGAGAGCGCAGTCGCTGAGAGCCCGACCTCGATCGTGGTGAGCGGTGGCGGAACGGAAGGCGTTGCGGTTCCGATTACCGTGAACGCGGGTGGCCTCTCCGCCACCTTCTCGTCCAACTACACCTATGGCCCGCCCGCCGGATTCACGGCTAGCTTCAGCCCGTCCGGGCCGACGACCCTGACCTGGCCGACTGCCGGCCCGGTGGCTTCCGCGAACTTCACGGCTACTGTCACGAACGGCCGCGGTGTCCCGGTTCCGAATCTGACCGTCGCGTTCACCCGCGCCGACACCAACACGGCTCCGGCTGGAGCGCCCGCCGCGCCGAACTACCCGGCTCCCGCCGGCGGCTCCGCGATCTCCGCCGCCGCCGCCGCGACCGATCCGTCCGGCAACGCCACCGTAACCTTCGACACGCCCACCAGCGACGTCGGAAACGCCACCTTCAACACGCTCTACATCAAGGGCACGAACACCCTTCAGGTGCGGAACGGCAGCACCTCGGGCCTCGTCCTCGGCATGACCAGCGTCATTATCAATCGGCCACTCGGCTCCGTCGCGATCAGCGGCCCGTCTGCCGTGAACATCTCCTCCGTCTCGCCTGCTTCGGGCAACGGCGCCTTTACGGTGACCGGCGCTCAGGACGTCGACGGAACCAGCGTCACCGCCCCTTCGGTGAACTGGAGCCTCGTGAATGCGGCTAGCGGCAACGTCGGCAACACCGGCGACAGCGCTCCCGCGACCGACGCCACTCAGGGATCGAGCTTCAATGGCAGCATCCTCACCACGGGAACGACGGCCGGCCAGGTGACGATCACCGCGGTCGGCGGCGCGGTCACCAGCAACGCGCTCACCGTCAAGGTCCTCGGACTGCCCCAGCGTGTGTTCCTGACCCCGGACACGTCGGTGACCGGCACCATGACCGCCGGCGCGGCTAGCTGGTACAACGCGGCCGGCACGAACGTCGATCTGCCCGGCTTCGCGGTCACCGTCCTCGACTCCGGCGGCAACGACCTCACCGCGCTCGGCGCGGCTACGGTCAACTCCCGCAGCATCACGAACACGTCTGGCACGACCTTCATCGGAGGCACCGGCACCTCGGGTTCGCCCTTCGTCATCCAGTCGGGCACCGTCGATGGCACATTCGTCGTGAACATCTCCGGTACCGGCCTCAGCAACACGCCGTTCAACCTTCAGCGGACGGTTGGCGTCAACGTCGCACCATAGCACCATAAGATACGCCGCACACCTCCGTTGCGGCTGCCATCAAAGGGGTCGGGCTTCTGCCCGGCCCCTTTTTGCTGTCTCGGCGAAGGCGCAGAGGCCAGTTGCCTGCCCGGGCGGCGAGAGCTATGATGGTGACAGCAGGCGGCCGGTTCGCGCCGGGCAGCCGACGGATATGAACCACTGCATCGCCATCATCCTCCTGTCCCTCCTCTGTCTCACGCCGCCTTTCGCCGCGCACCGCTCCCGAAAACCCAAAGCCGTCGCCGAGAACGGGGCGTTCCGATTGGAAGCATCCTTCGCCGACGGACAAGTGACGATCCGACTCGACGACAAGCGTTCCGGCCTTCTCGCCGCCGACGGCCCCTGTATCTATCGAGCGGTCGCGGCCGGCCATGCGGCGCGGCTGACGGACCCGTCCATCGCTGCCGAGCCGGACGCGGTCGTCATCCGGGGCATGCTGCTGGGATTCCAAGTGGAGCACCGGTTCACGCTCCCCAAGGGCACGCTCTCGATGGAGGAGCGCGTCACCCTCAGAAACCCTGGCCGGAGCATCGCCGGCTTAACCGATCTCGAAGTAGGCATGACCCGCCGGGCGACCCCGGACATCGAACAGGACCGCTGGATCGCTGTACCTCTTCGCATCCGAGCCACCGATCCGCCTGGACGGATCAACGAGGTCTCCGTCCGCGATCTCCTCACCACCCCCGGCTACGAGCCTTGGGTCGACGAAGATCAGCGCTACTCCGAGAAGCCCTCGCGGCACAGGCGCGCCGAAGGTTGGGCTTGGGTCCACGGAGATCACACGCTCGGCATTTTCAGCTTCTGCCAACAGAACATGATCTTCAGCGTCGTCTCCGCCGAAGATCCCGCGACCTTGCGGTTCGGCGGCGCCTGCATGATCTCCGGCGAGCCTGCTGCCCTCACCCGCATCGCGCCTGGCCAGACCGTCGACCTCGGGGAGATTCGGTACGAGACGGTCGCCGGCGGCTACACCGAAGCCGAGTACGCCTATCGCTCCATGCTGGACGAGAAGGGCTGCCGCTTCCCACCCAACTTCAACCCGCCCGTCCATTGGGAGCAGCTTTACGATATGGATGGCGCCTGGAACGACCGGCGGCATCGCTACACCAAGGCCATCGTCGAAAGGGAGGCTCAGAAAGGTCACGACTACTCGTGCGAGGCCCTCTACCTCGATCCGGGCTGGGATACGGACTTCGGCACCTTCCGCTGGGGTGATGAGTGGCTCGGCCCCGAGAAGGACTTCATCGCCGAGATGACGACGAAATACGGCCTCGCCGTCTCTCTTCACTGCCCGCTCGCGAGTTGGATGTCCCACGCCTATAGCTGGGGCCTTGGAGCCGTCAAGACGTGGCCCAGCGAGGCGGCTCGGAAGCCGCCTCCGGTCGATGCCGCGCCTCTCCGCGTGCCCGCGGTTCGCAACGGCCGCCGCAACCTCGCACTGCTTCCCGGCGCGACGGCAAGCGCCTCGTCCCTGTGGGAGAACGGCGCGATGCCGATCCACCAGATCAACCATCTGAACGACGGCTGGTACGGGAACGGCGCGAGCTGGATTGCCGCCAGAATGCCGGCTTGGGCGGAAGTCGACCTTGGCGCCGTGTATAGAATCTCGGAGGTCCGAATCGGCAACGACCATGCGGGCGAATATGCCGACCGCGCCGCGACCGACATTCGAATCCAGGTTGCGAGCACCCACGACCCGAATTCGAGGACGCCGTCTTGGCAAGAAGTCGCCCGCGGCGGCGAGCCCCTCCTCAAGGAACAGGTCTTTGATTTTGCGCCCGTCGGTGCCCGCTGGGTCAGAGTTTGGATCGACAAGGCCGGACCCGATATGCCTCGGCTGGATGAGATCGAGGTGTACGAGGCCGACAAGATCTCCGCCGCCGAGGCTTTCGAAGAAACAGCCAAGCGAGGGCCGGAACCGCCCGCCGCCAAGGGCCTCCTCGGCCCAACCCTGTGCCTCGGATCCAAGCAGTATCTCGACGAGGCCGAGAAGCGGCTGCTCGTGCATTGCGCGGACGGGGTCGCCTTCCTGATGTTCGATGGCAACTGGTGGAACGGCGGTTGCGACGATCCGAACCACGGCCATCCTGTGCCCTACACCTGGGAGGACCACATACGCGCCAACCTCGACCTCGTTCGGCGTATCCACCGCGAGTACCCGCACGTGATCATCGAGCTCCACGACCCGATCGCGGGCGGCAGCCCGGCTCGGATTACGCCCGTGTATTACAAGTACGGCCTGCCCGGAAGCTACGACGACAACTGGGGCTTCGAGCTGATGTGGAATCCGATCGCCGACCTCAAGGAGGGCCGTGCCCGGGCGCTTTACTACTACAACCTCGGCTGCAACGTGC
>DATJYD010000579.1:0-2705 GCA_035499755.1 Fimbriimonadaceae bacterium | reverse complement strand
AAGAACGTCGCACTGATACTCGGCGATGATGAGTGCGAGGCGCGCGACTTCCGCCGGGAAGTCGCGTACCTCGATGCCGCGGAAGTTCGTCAGCGGGATCTCGGAACGGCGGTCGGCTTCACCGCGCCGTTGGTTAACCTTCGCTTCGACGGCGCGCATTTCCTTGTAGGCGATCACAAGAAAATTGCCGGAGCCGCACGCCGGATCGAAGACCCTGATCTTCGCGATTCGGCTTCGCAGGTTAAGGAGTTTGCGCGCGTTGTCGCCCGCCTCTTCGAGCTTTGCGCGCAGATCGTCGAGGAACAGTGGATTGAGCACCTTCAAGATGTTCGGGACGGATGTGTAGTGCATCCCGAGCGCGCCGCGCTCCTCGTCCTCGGAGACGGCCTGGATCATCGAGCCGAAGATGTCCGGGTTGATCTTGGTCCAGTCGAGGCCGCCGATATGCAGTAGATACGACCGCGCAATCTTGCTGAACCGTGGCGCATTAAGACTGCTCGAGAAAAGCCCGCCGTTCACGTAGGGAAAGGCGTCGGCCCATCGGGGAACACCGGCAGCTTCGCGGTCTGCGCTCTTCAGGTTCAGCGCGAGGAAGATCTTTCCGATTACTTCATGGGTGTTGGACGAATCCCTCTCGGTCATCGTCTCTACGGTGGAGGTGAACAGCGGCTTGTCAGAGGCCGCTCGCGGGAATATGTCGGTATCCTCGGCGAAAAAGCAGAAGATCAGCCGTGCCATGAAGTGATTCATGTCCGGGCGGCGTTCTGCGGTATCCCATATGGGATTGTCCTTGCGAAGTTCGACATAGAGTCGGTTCAAGCGGCTCGTTGCTCGGATGTCGAACGAGCTTTCGCGGAGCTGCTGTACGGTCGTGATGCCGGCAAGCGGGAGGAAGAACCCGAAGTGATCGGGGAAGTCGCGGTATGCACACGCGACGGTTTCGCCGCTTAAGAGGTCCTCGGCCTCGAAGGTGTCCCCGTCGGTAGCCAGGACGAATTTGGCCTTGGCGCGGGCTGTCGCCGGACTGGCCTTGAGCGCCGCGAGGGTATTCGCTACCTCCCCGGTGGGGGCAACGGCGATATGGATGTTGCTGGTCTGAAGGACCCCACCAAGGTCGGATTTGTTGGACTCGCCCTTGCGGAGCCGTTTTAAGGTCGTCTCTTTGTTGCCGAAGGCTTGCAGGAAGGCGAACGGGAACTCGGTCGCGTCAAACGGCTGCTCAGAAAGAGCCGTAATCGCCTCTTCGATCTCGACAGCATTCAAGCGTCAACTGCCTCAGTTCAACCGCCGACAGGCCGTCAGGCGCTGCAGAGGATAACGGAAACCGAGCTGTAGTCCTCAGCGCGCGGAGATCCCGCCGTCAGGGTATACCAGTGCCTGCGAGATTGGGCAGCCCAAGCCACGGCCAGAGTGTCCCGACTTTCCTCAGAATGATCGAAGACGGAAAGGATAGAAAACAGGTCACCAGAACAGAGTTTCGATTGCGTGTTGGGCGCTGCGGGAATTTCAGCAAACCGATAGGCAGCATCTCGCCGAGACACCAGAACACCGGCTCTCCAGACTCGTGCTCACTCGTAAAGAAGCGGGGGTCTCCTGCCTCCATGCGCTTGCAACATCCGGGGAGGCCGGCTCTGCCGGTGCTCGCGAGCGTCACGGAACGGCCGTTGCACTACTCACCGACCGACTGCTCACTGGAATATCGAGCCGGTGGCGCGGCTAGGCTGGAGTGGCGACGACGTGTGAGCTCTCGTGCGCACAAGTGGGTCAAGGGGGATCTTTGCGGTAATCCCAGGGATCGATGCAAGCGTCGTAGGTTGCGCGATCGATCTTCACCCAGTCGGTGCCGTTGATGCCGCGACGATTCGGCGCTACGGGACTTGTCGGGTATGCACTGGCGATTTTTATCCATCGGTCCGTCTCGCGTGAGATCACACGCACTTCATCGGCTACTTCCGATAGGTCCTGATCTTGGCTGAAGATGAGGGCGACGTCGCAGTGGTTTCTCAGCGCGCACGACAAGACGTCGATTGCTATGCGCACGTCAATCCCCTTCTCCTCTCCCACGAGTACCGGTGCGCCGCCGGGTCCAACCTTGTTGCGATATCGAAGAGGGCGAGAAAAGACCACGATTCCCGAGCGTGTCATAGTCAGAAGTTTTCGAGACCAAAACTCGTGCCACTGCTGGTTATCGAGGGCACTTGGCACGCCGGTATAGAAGCGGACTTGTTCGAGTTGCCAGCCGCGGACGGTGCAGGTTGCGGCTGCGAGCTTGGCGGGGTCGTAGTTCGGGAACGTATAGCCGAAGGCCTTTTTAGCGGCGTGGAAGAGGTTTTGTCCGTCGAAGAACGCGACCGCTCGCTTCACCGCGGGCTCTACGGGCATAGTCTTTTCAGCCCCCAAAAACGATAACCCCGCCGGGGCCCTTTCGGGCGTGTCCGGCGGGGAGGAAGTAATCGTTTCGCGGAGATAGTAGGGGCGGATGCCCGAGAGTCAAGCGATAGCTTACTGCACCCCTCAAGTGCGCCATGTGACTGGACCGGCGATCTTAGTCAGTAGTTCCGGTCCGGGAAGCACCCAGTCCGGTCCAGTCACATGGCGGACTCAATAATACCATGAATTCCCTTAAATATCAATACATTAGGTAATCGAGCCGAATTCGCGGGAAATATGCTCTCTACTTCTCATTACCCGACGTCGGGCTCCCG
>DATJYD010000578.1:0-2401 GCA_035499755.1 Fimbriimonadaceae bacterium | reverse complement strand
AGACGGCGACGCGCTCCGCGTGAGCCATTTCGCTCGGCGAATGGCGGTCGAGACGAAGGAGCAGTTGGCGCAAAACGTCGTTTCTGGCCATTCGGACGTCGTCGGTCAGATCGATCTCAAGACCTCCAACACCTGTTCGATCTCGCCTTCGTCGAGAGTGCGAGGATCGAGCCATACCCGGCCGGACTCGATCCGGCCCACGACTTGAGCTCGACGGAGCCGATCCAAAAGAGCGTCGGCGTTGTCGCCCTCCAACCCAACCCGCCATGTTGGGACTCCGGTCCCCGGAGCCGACCCACCTCCAACTTCCGTGACCCCTTCTTCTACCACGCTTCCCTCCCGCGCGGCGGCGAGGCGCTCGGCAAGAGACCGGACTTCTTCAAGCGGCCGGCTCAGATACCGAATGGTCGGGATCTCCCGCTCCCTTCCCTGGCGGTAGAGAGCGAGAGTCGCTTGCAGGGCGGCGAGGGTCAGCTTGTCCACCCGCACGATGCGGGCGAACGGATGTCTGCGGATGTTCGCGACGAAAGCCGTCTTGCCGAGGATCAGCCCGGCTTGAGGGCCCCCAAGCAGCTTGTCGCCACTTGCGGTCACCACATCCGCTCCTTCCCGGAGACTATCTTGCACGGTTGGGACTTTGACCATCCCAAAGGCGGAGGTGTCGACGATGCAGCCAGTCCCCATATCATCGATGCAGGGCGCACCGAAGGCGTGGGCAACGCGCACGATCTCTTTGAGGGGCGGCTGACCGGTGAATCCGATGATTTTGAAATTGCTGGTGTGGCAGCGGAGCACGGCGCCGGTCGTTTCACCCATCGCGGATTCGTAGTCGCTCAGCCGCGTCTTGTTGGTGGTTCCGACCTCGATGAGCCGGCATCCGCTCTCCCGCACGATATCGGGCATGCGGAACGATCCGCCGATCTCGACCATCTGGCCGCGAGAGAGGACGACGTCGCGGTCTTTGGCGAGGCAGGTCAGGGTCAGGACCAGAGCGGCCGCGGCATTGTTGACGACGTGCGCGTCTTCGGCGCCCGTCAACTCCCGCAGGAGGCCTCGAACATGTTCCTGCCGATCGCCGCGCTTGCCGGTCGTCTCGTCGAATTCGACGAAGGAGTGGTTTGCCGCCACTTCCCGAAGCTGCTCGACCGCGGCCGGGGCAAGGCGCGCTCGGCCAAGGCCGGTGTGGAGAACGACGCCGCTCATGTTGATCGCCGGCGCAAGGGTGCGTTCCGTCATTCGCCGCGCATACTGGAGGGCAAGCTCCTCGAGAGCGACGGCCGACGGGGCCCCGGAACGGATGTTCGCGCGCGATTCGTCGATGGCGGCTCGGGCGGCCTCGATTCGGATGCGCTCCGGGAACTCGGCCAATGCAGGCGATCGGCTTAGGACGTCCACTTTGGGTAGGGTGCGGAGTGGATCCATGGAGGACAGTTTAGTTCGTCGCATAGCTCTGACGCCGCGGTTACCGAAGAGGCCTGGGACCATCTTACGCTGAATCCCTTCATGCTGTAGAATCAGGGTCAAATGGAAGCACCTCCTCCCTACCGGAAGAAGAGCAACACCGGGCTTATCGTCGGGATCGTTATCGGAGTCGTCGTAGTCTGCTGCATCCTGCCGTTGGTGCTTGGTGGCGGCGGCATCCTCTGGCTGTTCAAGAACACCAAAGGGCTCGTTCAATGCAGCATGGCGTACCAGGACGTGCGCGACGCCCTCAAGGACTATGCCAAGGACCATGACAACAAGCTGCCTCCGGCTGCCACTTGGCAAGACGAAGTGACGCCGTACTACGAGAAGGTGCTGCAGAGCCGGCCCAAGAAGGAGCAGAATCCGTTCGGCACGATGTCGGCCTCGGGCGTCTGGGGCTGCGACAACGGCTCCAACGGAATGACCGGCATGGCCTACAACGACGACGTCGCGGGGAAGGAGCTCTCAGCGGTTGAAACCTCAGACGACATCGTCTTGTTCGAGATCGAGCAGGCCACGAGGGATGCGCATCAGAAGTACACGAAGCGACCGGATTCCACGGGGCCCAAGATCTTCGGGAGCGCGCCCCGCGGGTGGTTTCTGATCCGAATGACCGGTGAACCGATGCTTCTCAACAAGGGCACCGAGTCGCCGATCTCGACCGGACCGAAGGTCAGTTCCGACTAACGCGGAGCTTCG
Source organism: Fimbriimonadaceae bacterium (assembly GCA_035499755.1). GTDB lineage: Bacteria > Armatimonadota > Fimbriimonadia > Fimbriimonadales > Fimbriimonadaceae > JAEVZK01. The sequence goes on along the minus strand of DATJYD010000578.1, from coordinate 238 downwards.
ATCTGTCCACGTTCGGCTGGCAGGGCTTTCGGTTCGACCATCCCGATGCCTGGGCGCCGGCGGGGATGAGCGGCACGTTCAAAAAGGGCTATGCGCGGGTGTCGTCCTCAAACCGGATCGCGGTGCAAATCCGGTGGCAGACGTTTCGGCGGCCTCCGCCGGTCGCGCCGTTCCTCGCCCGATACGAGGAACGCCTGCGCCGGGACGCGAGGCGAGCCGGCGCGTCCTTCGAGTGGTC
>DATJYD010000577.1:0-4779 GCA_035499755.1 Fimbriimonadaceae bacterium | reverse complement strand
GACGAGATCCTGGCGGCGCATCCAGGAGAGAACGGGCTCCTCGACCCGGCTGAAGGCGGCCTGGCCTTGGGCCGCACGGCAGGCTTCCCCGTCGATCGCGTACAGATCGTATCGGCTCTGGGGAGCGAGCGGCGGAGAGTGCCGGAAGACGTCCGGATCGCTCCAGTCGAGGGGTAGGGGGCTTTTCTCCACGAGGCCGAAGAGGAAAGCCACGGGATTGGGGCTTTCCGCTGGCTCGAGGATTTTTCTGGCGGGCGCAATCCGTGCCGGATCGACCAGGATGAGCCCGCCCAGGGCCGCCATCTTGCTGTCCGGAGAAAAGCTCTCCGAGTTGGCGAGGAACCACGCGAGGCCCCGCTCAAATCCCCGGCGGACCGCCGCCATGTCGAGTGGCGGCGCCGCTCCCTGCTCTTCCCGGATGGTTCCCACTGCCGTTTGACTCTGCAAAAGCGCCTCGTTCGCTGCACGTGGTTTATGGCGGTCCGGCAAGCGGCCCACGGGCCTCAGATCCGTTTAAGCCTCGACGAGAATCGTTGAGCCATGCCGGATGTCGCTGGTCTTGTTGCGGAAGACCTTGTCGTAGTTGCGCGACAGAGCCATGTAGAGGTCGGCGACCACGTTGTCCTGGGCCGGATTGCCGAAGAGCACCTGGATTCCCCAATGCAGCCGGGTGTCCTTGTCGGCACGGATGTAGCGCAGGCCGTGCCAGAGGAACGCCAGGCGGTCCTTGAGGCCGGCCCACTGGATGTTCTTCCACAGGTACGAGCCGCTGTGGAAGTACTCGTGGTCAAGCTTTGACATGTAGAAGAGATAGACCAGCATCGAGTTGACGCGGTAGTAGCGGTTGAGCGCCTGGTCATACGCCTCGAGGCGCGCCAGGTCAGGCTTGTCCTGATCGAGGATGGCCTCGAGTGGGTCGATGAGCGCGTAGGCGCTGTTGAACGCCACCTGCAGCCCGGTCGAAAAGACCGGATCGATGAAACCGGCGCTGTCGCCGCAGATCGTCCAGCCGTTGCCGTAATACCGCTTCGAGCGGTAGGAGTAATCCTTGACGCAACGAAACTTCTCGACGGTCTTGAGGGTGGGATTTTTCAGGATATCGCTGATGTATGGAATGTCGCGGGCATAGCTGTAGAAAATCCCGGAGAGATCCTTGGTCTGCGACTCTTCCTTGACCGTCTGCTGGCTGAGCACCACTCCGAGCGACAGCGTATCTTTGTCGATCGGGATGTACCACGCCCAGTCCCGCCGATTCCGGTGGACGCAGAGCTTGAAATTCAAGTCATCGTCGGTGTTGCTGACCTCGATGTCGCCCTTCCAATGACAGAAGACGGCCATCTTGTTCTCGAGCAGAGGATCGGGATACCAGTTATCCTTGAGCTGGTGGTTGAGGACCGCTCCCTGTCCGGAGGCATCGATGATCCACTTTCCATACACCCGATGCAGCTGGTCAGGATCGCTGCTCGTCAGATCCTTATACTCGACACCGACCGCCCGGTCACCCTCGAAGAGAACCTGTTTGACGAGGTGCTCCTCCTTGACCGTAACTCCCTTCCTGCGGGCATTCTCGAGCAGGATCTGATCGAGCTTGTGACGCGCCATTTGAAAAGCCCAGGGACGCTCTCCAGGCTCGTTGGCCTGGTCGCGGAGAAAATAGATCTTCCGGGTCTTCTCGTGCATGACGAATTCGAGACCCTTTTTCTTCACGTGATTGATGGCCTTGAGCTCGTCGTAGACCCCGAGGTCTTTGAAGACGGTGAATCCAAAGGCGGTGATCGACTCACCGATGTGGAAACGAGGGAACTTGACCCGCTCGAGGATCAGCACCTTGCGGCCGCGTTGGGCGAGCCGTGTGGCACAGGTCGTCCCTGCGGGGCCACCGCCGATGACCACAACATCGTAGCGTTCGTCCACTGAGCTGTCTCCCTGAATAGGCTGCGTCCCTGGACTTCTTTACCGTGCTCCGAACTTCAAATATACTACACATCGCATGCCGAAAACTGTCTTCCTGACGACCGAAACCCTGCCCCGGTTCGCCGATCGGCTCGCGGCATTGACGGCCGACAAGAAGCCGCTCTGGGGGCGGCGGCGGCCCATCGAGATGGTCGCCCACCTGCGCCGCAACATTGAGGTGGCGCTCGGCGAAGTCAAAGTTGAGGATGGCAGCACTCGATTCCGGCGGACGATCCTGCGTTGGTACGTGTTCAACAGCGGCGTCCCCTGGGCCAAGGGGAAAATCCACGCCCCGAAGGTGATGTCTCCTCCCCCGGAAGGAGATTTTGGGACAGAGTGTGCGCGGTTCCGCGAGACCATGGAGCGGTTTGCCGCGGCTGTCAAACGCGAGCCCAAACGGCTCTCTGTGCACCCTTTCTTCGGTCCCGTCAAGCTCCGCTATTGGTCCCGCATGCTCGGGATGCACATCGAGTATCACCTGGTGCAGTTCGACGTCTGATATGCAGGACGTGCAAGTGGTGTGCGAGCCCGTTGCGCCCAAGCCCTGACCACCGTTCCACTCTCAGCCCATGGCGGGAGCTGGCTTTTTCTTGGGTAAGAGCCCGGAATAAGCTTTATGAATCGATCGCATGTTCTGCATGAACCAGTCATAAAGCTTGTCGTTATAGAGAACGGTGTAGGTCAGCCGTGAGGACAACGGCATCGTCCTCGTCACCCGGCGGACCGAGGAGCGTGACGCTTTGGTCCAGATGTTGAGGTTGATGCAGGGCTCGAGCGCGGTGGTGAAATGCCACCAGAACTGAGGAATGTAAAGAATATCCCCGGCTTCAATCGTCCCCTGCTGCAACTCGACGCCGGCGAACTTCGGGAACTTCTCCATGTCAGGCGCCAGGGGATTGACCGGCGACTCGTTCATGAAATGGGGATAGATGCGATGGGTCATGGCGGGTGGAATGAAAATGAAGTTCTTCCGACCAAAGATCATCGCGTTCAGGTTTTCAAAAAACGTATCGTGGTGCATCACCGAGGTATTGGTCGTCGGCGAGATCCAGAAGTTCGACAGCGTCTTCACCTTCTCCGGGAAGTACCTGGACTTGAACTCGTGGCGATCGAGATCGGCCTGGAGCTCCGGGCACTGGGCAAGGAAGGCGGCGGGGGAGGCCCGCACCCGAAACTTAAGCGAACCTGAAAGGATTGTATCAATCAGCTCGTCGACCCGTATGTGCATCCGTGTCTTCTGGTTCTGATAGAGCTCGTCACGTTCGGCGAGAATCAGGCGGTCGCCGAACTTTTCCTTGAGCAGGTCCGGCGTCCAACGATTGCGCCATTCTGGCACCGCTCCCTTGAGAATGACGGGCTTGTTCGCCTCGACGTACTCCTGGCGAAAAGCCGCGGGCGAGAGGTCCGACCGGTAGTCGATCTCTGGAATGGCGGTACGACTGGAAGATGGGGCGAGGGCTTGTGCCATGGCCGGCTCCTCGAGGTTCATACGTCCCTGGACGGGTTTGATGAGAGGACTCTTAAATCGAAGCCTAGTCTGTGCCCTCCGCTCTGTCAAGTATGTGAATAATTAACAGGTATTGACCTACAATGAAGCCGAAATTTCCTCACGGCTGCAAGGGGTCCTAGGATAGAGGAGAGGACGGGTATGACAGAGGCACTTGAGGCTCTCCCTCCACCTGGCGATGCCGGGGATGGAGGGGCGCCTCCCGATCCCGACCTGATGATCGATGACCTGATCGAATGGCTTTGCCAGGAGATCGGAACGGCGATTGGCACCCCTGCCACGGCGGTCCCCTCCGGCAAGCCTTTGACGGCCCTGGGGCTCGATTCTCTCGCCGCCGTTGATCTCCAGCAGGCTGTCCTCGCGCGGCACGGCGCGGCTCTTACACTGGAGGAGCTGCTGGAGGGGCCGACCGTCGCCCAGCTCGCCGAAACGATCGTGGCGGCGCGCCAGCCGTCCCCGAAGAACGCGCGTGCCGCAGAGGCACGGGCAGGGAGCGTGGGGCGCTTTCCGCTTTCACGCGGCCAGCGAGCACTCTGGTTCCTGGCCCGGCTGGCCCCGGGGAGCCCGGCTTACCATATCGCCGCCGCCGCCCGAATCCTGTCGCCGGTTGACTCCTCCGCTCTGGAGCGGGCGGTCGGGATGCTCGCCGATCGCCATCCGGCCCTGCGCACCACTTTCGGCGACGAGAGAGGCGAGCCTTTCCAGCAGGTGCAGCCGCAAGCTTCGCCGACCTTCCTCCAGGAGGATGCCGCAGGTTGGAGCGAGCGTGAGCTGGAGGCCCGTCTGCAGGCGTTGGCCTATCAGCCGTTCGACCTTGCCGGTGGCTCCCTCTTGCGGGTCTGCCTGTGGACGGGAGCCGCGGGTGGCCCTTTACTGCTCCTTGCCATCCACCACCTGGTGGCAGATTTCCACTCTCTCGAGATCCTCTTTCACGATCTGGGGGAGCTCTACGAGATGGTGCTGGGCGGGGAATCCACTCCCGAGCTCCCCGCACCGCCGCCTACCTATACGTCTTACATCGCCTGGCAGGAGCAGCGGCTCGCCGGTCGCGAGGGAGAGCGGTTATGGGAATACTGGCGGCAGGCGCTCGCCGGAGTCCCCACGGTGCTCGACCTTCCCCTCGATCGACCGCGGCCGTACCCTCCCTCCTACCGGGGTGCGGTCGAGCGCCTGCGCTTGGGTCCGGAGATCACGCTCCGGGGGGCACGCCTGCTGGCGAGACAGGGGGGGACCCTCTTCGTCCTGCTCCTTGGCGCCCTCGAGGCGGCTCTCGCCCGCCACACCGGCCAGGAGGATCTCCTGCTGGGCTCTCCCGCGAT
>DATJYD010000576.1:0-5357 GCA_035499755.1 Fimbriimonadaceae bacterium | reverse complement strand
GAACGAGCACCGCGGCGGCGCCGACCTTCGCGGCCGCCGCCGGGCCTTCGATTCGTTGGTCGACGGCCCCGCCGTACTCGGCGAACGTATTCACCTCGGAGTTATCGAAGGGCCGGTTGAAGAAGATGATCTTGCCTTTCGCCTGATCGCCGAGCTTGGCGCAGTCTTCAACCGAGTGAACCTCGATGACGGGAGCGGTGACGCTGCCCCCGGGCGTGGCGGGACTGCCCCCGAGCGCACAGCAGGCAAGCTGGATGGTCCCGTCGGAGTCGGTCGCGGAGCATTTCTCGACCTTTCCCCGGACCCAATGGTGGGCCATGCACGGCAGGAGACGAACGTCCTGAAATCCCAATCGCTCCATCTCGGACCGAGCCCATGTCACCGCCTTCGCCGCTTCTGGCGACCCCGTGAGCCTGGCGCCGACGCGGCTGGTAAGGTCCTTGAGAAGATCGTAGGCGCCAAGCTGATTCAGTCCGCGGTAGCCGAGCTTCGTCGTGAAATCGGAGTACTTACCTTGTCCGAACGCGGCGCCCGCGAGGGCGAGCAAGGCGAACTCGAAGGGAAACCGGAAACGCACAAACCTAACTGTAGCCCAGTCCGGCGCTACAATGATCCCCATGATCCTCGTGATCGACAACTACGACTCGTTCACCTACAACCTCGTGCAGTACCTCGGGCAGTGCGGAGTCGAGTCGCTGGTGCGCCGGAACGACGAGATCGCGATGGAGGAGATCGAGCAGCTGAATCCGGATGGGATCATGCTCTCGCCCGGGCCCTGCACACCGAACGAGAGCGGAGTCTGCCTCGACATCGCGCGCGCATGTCTGGATGGGCGACGATGGCCACTCTTCGGAGTCTGCCTCGGCCATCAGGCGATCGGGCAGGTCGCGGGGGGCCACGTCGATCGAGCGGAGAAGATCATGCACGGCAAGTCGAGCATGGTTCGGCACGATGGCAAGGGGCTCTTCGAAGGCATGCCGAATCCCTTTCGCGCGATCCGCTATCATTCGCTGGTTGTGACCAGGCCAACAGCGCCGGAGGGTTTCATCGTCAGCGCGACCGCGGAGGACGACGGGGAGATCATGGGCTTACGGCACCGCACGCGACCGATCGAAGGCGTACAGTTCCATCCCGAGTCGATCCTCACCGAGGACGGGATGAAGATCATTCAGAACTTCGTGAGCATGACGAGGGCAAGCCAAATCCAGCCCCCGTCTTTGCTGAGTTAGGGAAGCGAACCACCGAAGCCGCTGAGCTCAACGCCCCCAACACCTCAACCCCGCAATACCCAGAGGCTCCTCCAGGTTCGAAAGGTAAACTCTCTCGATGCCCGCCCACATCCGCAACGTCGGCATCATCGCGCATGTCGACCACGGAAAGACCACTTTGGTCGACGCCATATTCAAACAGGCGGGGATATTCCGCGAGAACCAGCATGTCGCGGAGCGGGTGATGGACTCCAACGACCTGGAGCGCGAAAAGGGCATCACGATCCTCTCGAAGGTCGCGAGCGTTCATTATCGCGACATTAAGATAAACATCGTCGACACCCCCGGCCACGCCGACTTCGGGGGCGAGGTCGAGCGGGTGCTCTCGATGGTTGACGGCGTGCTCCTCGTGGTCGACGCGAACGAGGGGCCGATGCCGCAGACCCGGTTCGTGCTGAAGAAGGCCTTCGAGAACAAGCTGAAGCCGATCGTCTTCATCAACAAGATCGACCGCGAGCACGCGCGGCCGATGCACACCTACGACAAGACGATCGACCTCTTCATCGATCTCGGGGCGGACGAAGACGATCTTTTCTTTCCCCACCTCTACGGGAGCGGCTCGGGCGGTTACGCGCGGGTCGAGCCGGACGGCGGCGAGAAAGACATGCGCGAGCTGTTCGAGATGATCGTCAACGCGGTGCCTCCGCCCAAGGTCGAGATCGACGGCCCATTTCTGCTCCAGGTCAACAACCTCGATTACAGCGACTATCTCGGCCGGATGTTCGGCGGCAAGGTGTTGCGGGGAAACGTCAAAGTCGGCGACCGGGTCGAGCAGCTTCGCGACGGCAGCGACAAGAGGAGCGCCTTCAACGTCACCAAGCTCTGGACCTACGAGGGGATCGAGATGAAGGAGGTCCCGGAGGTCGGGGCGGGCGAGATCGTGATGCTGGCCGGACTCGACAACGTGCTGATCTCCGACACGATCGCCCACGTCGACACAACCGAGCCGCTGCCCGCGATCAAGGTCGAGCCATCGACGTTGTCGATGAACTTCTATGCCAACAACTCGCCGCTCGCCGGCAAAGACGGCGGCCGGTTCCTGACCATCCATAAGATCCGGGAGCGGATCGAGAAGGAGGAGGCGGTCTCGGTCAGCGTGAAGATCGACCGCAACACGACGGCGGAAACGGTGAAGGTGCAGGCGCGGGGCGAGCTTCAGCTTGCGATCCTCGTGGAGACCATGCGGCGCGAGGGCTACGAGATGCAGATCTCCCGGCCCCAGGTCATCTTCCGACGTGGCACCGCCATCCAGGCGGTGAGTGGTCCCGGCTTCCAGCCGGTGAGCCAGGGGCGGGACGCCCCTGAAGACCATCGCCGGGACGGCGATGCTACGATCTTCGAGCCGTATGAGGTTGCGCTCCTCGAAATGCCGGAGGAAGCGGTCGGGCCGGTGATGGAAGATATGAGCCGGCGCAAGGGCGACCTCACCGACATGCGCAAGAGCGAGAGCGGCACGACCACTCTCGAATACTCGATCCCGACCCGCGGGCTGATCGGCTTCCGATCCCAGTTCCTCACCATGACGCGCGGGCTAGGCATCTTCTCCAGCCTCTATGACGGCTACAAGCCTTACAAAGGCGAGATCGTCGACCGCACCCAGGGCTCGCTGATCTCCAAGGAAACCGGCCGCCTCACCCGCTACGCCTACGAAGATATCCAGGAGCGGGGCACTCTCTTCTATCCGGTCGGAGTCGAAGTCTACGCGGGGATGATCGTGGGCGCCTGCTCGCGGGACGAAGACATGATCGTCAATGCGACCAAGGAAAAGCACGCCACCAACATCCGATCCGCGACCTCGGAATCGACGACCGCGCTCGATGCCTACCGGGATTTTTCCCTGGAGCAGGCCCTCTCGTGGCTGCGCGACGACGAGTTGCTCGAAGTCACCCCCAAGCAGCTTCGCTTCCGCAAGAAGATCCTCGACCATGCCGAGCGGCGCGTCGCCGAGCGGCGCAACGAAATCCTCGTTTAGCGTGGTCAGTCCATCGCAATTAGATATTTCTCGATCCGCCTTTCGCTGGTGATTGCACACGGAACGGATTGCGGATAAAATGATGTTGTCTCACCTCGGAGGTATCTCGCTTTGAAGAATATCGTTCGTGCTCTCGCCATCCTCGCCGTCATCGGCTCCGTCATGCCGTTCGCCAGCGCCGCCGGCAACCCCAAGTGCAAGGATTGTGGAATGGTTCTCGCCTCGAAGAAGGACAAGCACCACACCGTCGCCGTCAAGATCAAAGGCAAGACCTACTACTGCTGCGCCGGCTGCGCGATGAATAAGAAGCCGGCCCACAAGCCCATGCACAAGGGCTAGGGCTTCCTAACCCGATCTATGCTTGACAGGTTCGCAGGGCGGACCCTGCCGTTGCGGGATGCGTGATTCGGGCTATTAAGGGCCGCTCACAATTGTCTGGTTCAGGCTCGGCGCGGTAGCTGGAAAACAAGCGATCCGAGGCCCGAACCGGGCGGCGATGTAGTACTCGACGCCCTGGGGCGCAATCTTGGGCAGAACCGCCCGGAAAGCATGGCGGCCCATAGGTTCGAGCGGAATCGCCGCAAACCTGCCAGACCCGATTCTCCGCCAATAGAGGGTTCCGGTGGGATTCGGGTGCTGCGAGACCAGAAAGACCTGCAGTACGATCCGCTCACCGGTCTCCGCTGACGAGCGAACCGTCGGCACCACGATCCGATCCGGACCGCGATACTCGTTCGACACCTGAACCGAAGCGGGTAAAGCCCGGCCGAGCGCTTTCGCCAGTTCGGCATCGTGACCGTCGAGGAAGTGGTCGTGCAGTCGCGAGTGCTGCTCGATATTGCATACGGTGCCCAACTCGCCGGGCGTGCCGACCGTTCTTTCCAGGTAACCCATCATCCGCTCCCAGCTTCGCGCCATCTCGATCCGAACCTTGAGGGCTTCTTCCGCCTGGCCCTGCTTGATCCGAGCGTCCAGCCCTCCCCGAAGGCAGCCCAATCGCCCCAGCTCGCGCAGGTACTCGAACGTGTTCAGCCAGTAGTCGAATCGCTCGACGTTGCCGGCGCCGCTCACTCGCGGCCGCAAGGCGGCGAATTGGTCGACGAAGCCATAGCTCCCGCCAATCTGGGCCCACGGCGCTGAGTTCACGGCGATGCTGCCCGGGCCGGTGATCCAAGTCACCGGCCTCGGCAGATTCATCCCGTCGATCTTCTCGAAGATCGCGGCGGCGGCGCGAGCCACCGAGTCGCCGAAGTGGGCCCGGCAGAAATCCTCATAGAACCAGCCGGTGGAAACGCCGCGCCGCTCCGGGTCGGGGTTCGGCTTGGCGTCCAATTCGCCGACATAGACGCCGAACCGGTTCCCACCACAATTGATCTTTCGCGTGAAGCCCGGTCCCGTCACCGCGATGCCCGCGATACAGGGATATTCGACCTCCTTGACAAAGTCGATCTTCAGCCGTCCATCGACAACTTTGACATCGTCGAAAGTGTAGTCGATCGCGTGGTTGCGGCCAGCCTTGGCGAACATGTCGAGCTGGTCGATGACCGTTTTGCCCTGCACTTTCACGCCAAAGACCCGCTTGCCCGCTTCCGTGTAGACCGGCTCGTTGAATTGGAGAGTCACCGCGTAGACGCCGTTTGGGGCGGCGATGTCGTAGCCGTCCATGTCATAGCGGACGGTCTGGTAGATCGGCTGTTCGTCCGTCCCTGCGACGGGATCCGTGAACTGGGCGACGTTGCCGCCGATCGCCCCGGTCGCGTCGAGGCGTTTGGAGGTGAGCCTCGCCGCGGCGGAGTCGAAGCCGGCCGGCTTCCAGGACTGATCCCAGGCCGCCGAGGCGAGTGCGGCCACATTCGGCGCCATCGCCTTCGTCCGCCAGTTGAGACCGAAGAGGCCGTCGCAGCCCATCCGCCGCGCATCGGCGGCATCGTAGAGCATACGCCCGGCCCACAGCTCAGGCGCGGTAAGCGTCGGGTCGTTTTCCAGCCATGGAATCGCCCAAGTCGGACGGCCGTGGATTTGCCCGAAGGCGGGATCGAGGGGCGCGTTGCCGACATTCTGGTTGATCGCACTGAGGGGTACCGTCTTCGGCAAGATCCGGTCGAGCGCGGCTCGGT
>DATJYD010000575.1:0-9301 GCA_035499755.1 Fimbriimonadaceae bacterium | reverse complement strand
ATCGGAAGTATGCGGCGTTCAACGTAGGCGGAAGTATCGTTCCGCCCCTCCTCGACCACAAGGCGGCCTGGATGGTCAAGGGCGGAGGCCTGGCCGTTCCCGCCGGCTACGATTTGGAGTGGGAGGCGCTTCAAGGGAATCCTCACTGCGCTCAGCTCGCCCGGATCTTCGATCTCGCGGGAGTGGACTTCGGCCGCATCGACTATGCCTTCAAGGATGGCCGCCTGCAAGTTTGGGAGATCAATACGAACCCGGTGCTGACGATGGCGGCGGGCGAGTATCCGCGGCATTACCGCAAGTGCGTGGACACCTACACGTCGCATCTCGTGCGTCTCTTGACGGATCTCGACTTCGAGGGCGGCGGCGCGGCCGTTCCCGTCAAGCTGACTCCGGAGGTTCGATTGCCGCTGGGTGACGACTGCCTGGCTTCCTAGCTGGGTTCTCCTGAGAAGGCTCTCAGCCGCAGGTGAAACGGCGTTGGGCGTTGGGCGTTGGGCGTTGCCGAACCGAGTTTCAGATCGGTTTCCGGGGTCGGCCGCAGGCCATAGGTCCCTTCGGCGCCATCGATCCGACTATATTAGCGGCATGGTATGGGCAGCCCTCTTTCTTCCGCTTCTTCCACGAGGGGGAACGCTCGACCTGAATGCCCGAGCGATGTCGGCCGGTCAACTGCTCGAGCGCATTTCCGCTGAGGCCGGGACTCGCCTGATGGCTGCTCCCTCGGTGGCCCAGAAGGTTGTGTTCGTCGACGTAAAGGGGGCGACGCTGGACGAGGTGAAGTCGCGGATCGCCGACGCTCTGGCGGCGACTTGGAAGCAGGACGGAAGCATCCAGCTTCTCACTCGAACGGCAACCGACGACAAGAAGATCTGGCAGAGTCACGTGGCCTACCGAAGGAAGCTCGTCGAGCAGGCCATCAAGGATGCGCGAGCCGACTTGGACAAGCCGTTCGACGCCCACGCCCTGGCAGCCGGTCTCGAAGTTCTGGGCTCAGAGCCGACTCTCGATAGCGATCGGACCGCGGCCCGGAAGTACTACGAACGCGAGCAGGCCCTCTACGGGCAGAGTCCAAGCGCGCGGCTGCTCGACCGCCTGGTGCTCGCCTGCGATCCGAACGATCTCGCCGCCGTCGGCCCCTACGAGCGGCACCTCTTCCGTGTGAATCCGACGCCGATGCAGCACGGCTTCGATGGGACGAAATATCAAGCCGCGCTCGGGGAGTTCGCCAAGGAACAACGCGCATGGATCGACGAGGCGGCGAAGCACGACTTCTCAGACATCGGTCAGACGCGCATGGTGAGCGATCCGAGGGTGCAGGTCGACACCAGGCCCGATCTATCCGACGTGAGCCTTGAAATCAGCCGCGGCGAAATGACCGCGCTGTTCTTCGCGAATCTGACCAGCGAGCATGCTGGGCCCGCGGGATACGGGATTCTAGCCCAGCGCGCCTTCGCCGATCCCAGCCGGAGATTCCTCGACTCGCAAATCACCCCGGCTCCTCCTGCCAATTCCGATCCGGTGGTAACCCTCTCGGCAAGCTCGAAGGAGTTTGAGGATGCCCTTTCTCGGGCGTTCCGCAGTCGCCAGCCGGGACCGGCATCGGAGGGGATGCGAAAGAGGATGACGAGGCTGGAGCAAGAGGACCCCCTGAGCTGGACGGTTAGCGACGTCCTGGAAGCCGATGCGGAGGCCAAGAAGCTGAACGTCGTCGCGGCGCTGCCGGATTCGGCGGTATCACTTCTGAGCTTCGTTTCAATGAACGGTCCTCTCCATCTCGGGCAGGCGATGAACGCTCTCGAGGCGTCCGGGACGCTCGACGAAAGGACGAAGGACGGCTGGTCGACGATGACCCCGCCCGACCGCTATGAGGCCGAGTTGGACTTCACGCCTCGGGCGGCCGTCGACAATCTGATGAAGTCGTTCTTTGCGGCGGGGAGGCTCGATATCCACGATTACGCGAAGTACGCCTTCGACTCCAAACGGCTAAATCGCGGCGGGTTTGGGTCGTTCTTTCTGGCTATGGTCGACCCTTCGGAGCTTGGGGCCAGCGACCAAACGGATTGGAAAGCCCTGCAGCTCTACGGCTCGTTCTCGTCAAGCCAACAAAGGGCACTCGAAGTGGGGACGAAGTTCGCCTATGCCGCCATGACCCCCGAGCAGAAGCGAATCGTCGATCGGATCGTCTATGCCAAGCGGCTGGCGGGACCGGCGGGACCCGGGCAGGCTAGCTTCCAGGCGGTCGAGCCCACCCAAGCGTTCGCGCTCGGAGTTCCCGGGAACTGCATCACGACGGCAGCATCGCGGAGCACTCCGGTTATCGTCGCATACGGGAAAGGAACGGACGGCAAGACGCATCCGACTCGTGGCCTGAACGTTTATACTCTCGCTTCGATTGAGCTCGACGTCGCCGGCGATCCGCAAAAGATGGCGATGTACGGCGTTCCCGACCTGATTGGATACGCGATGGGAACCGACCGGACTGTCCGGCTTCGCGTCGAGGTAGCTCCCGGCGTCTATTCCGAATCCACGATTACGGTGCCGGACTACGACCCGGATGCGATGCCGGCGCCTTGGGAAAAGCTCCCCGCCCCGTACGCGAAGCAAATCGAATCGCAGATCTCGCAAATGAAGAGCGAGAGGGCGGGGCAAACCGGATCTAAAACGCCGCCGCCTTTGCATTGAGGGGAAGAGACCGGAGTCACCCTTGGCTCGGTGGGGCGCGACACGTAACGGCAGGGCTTGCCTTGCCGAACGCGCCATCCATGGCACATGGGTTAGGTGGAGATCCTCTGGCTCCGCCCGAGTGGGGGCTGAAAGCCCCCGGCACGAGGCTGACCCATGGGTTTAGCGGAACTCCACGATCGTCACGCCGTCGCCGCCTTCCGAGGCATCCGCCGAATGGAAGGACTTCACATGAGGATGGCGGCGCAAGTAGTCCTGGGTTATCTTGCGGAGGATGCCGCCTCCCTTGCCATGCACGATCCGCGCCCGGTCGATGCCTCCGAGGACGGCGTCGTCGATAAACTTCTCGAGTTCACGCTCGGCGTCCTCGGCCCGCATCGCCCGCAGATGAACTTCGGTCGCTGCCGTTTGCGCGCGCTGAAGCTGCACGTTCGGCTGAGCACGTCGCAATTCGTGTCCGGCGGGCTGGACCGGGTGCAGGGAAGAGAGGAGCACGGTCATCTTCAGGGCGCCGATCTGAACCGTCGCGTTGGTCCCGCGTGGCTCCTCGACCACGGTGCCGACCTGGTTGTAGCCGTCGATCCTCACGGTCATCCCCTTCGCGATACCCTCGGGCGTTGAAGCGGGCTCACGGCGAGGAGACAGCTCCTTGGCGAAGTCGCCGCCAACCTCCTGTAGTTCTTTCAGGCCCTGCCTTGCCTTCTCGATCGCCTTCTGATCGGGCGCCCGCTTGATTTCCTCGAAGAGCTGAGCGGCTTCCAATCGAATCTCCCGAAGCGCCGACTCGATCGCTTCCTGAGCCCGCCCATGCACACTTTCGCGCACCTGGCGCGCCTCGGCGAGCTTCTGATCCGCCTCCTTTTCCTTCCGCTTCAGCTCAGCCAGACGCCGGTCGGCCTCGCCCTGGGCGATCCGTGCCTGCTTCTGCGCGAGGTCGAGCTTCTCGAGCATGCTCGCGATGTCCTGCTGCTGCTCGCCCAACCCCTCGCGAGCCATCTCCACGACTTCCCTGGAGATGCCGTAGCGTTCGGCGATCCGCAAAGCCTGAGAGGCGCCTGGGGCGCCCATGATGAGCCGGTAAGTCGGGCGGAGGCTCTTGACGTCGAACTCCATCGCCGCATTCTGGAAGCCAGGCGTGTTGTAGGCGAAGGCCTTGAGCTCGCCGTAATGAGTGCTGGCGAGAATCGCCGCTCCCCGGCGGTGGAGTTCCAGGCAGATTGCGCGGGCGAGTGCAGCGCCCTCGGCCGGATCGGTCCCGGCCCCGATCTCATCGAGAAGGACGATCGCACCCCTCTTCAATCCGGATAGCGCGGCCGCGATGTTCTTGATATGCCCGCTGAACGTCGAGAGGGACTGCTGCAGGCTTTGCTCATCCCCGATGTCCGCCCAGACCTGAGTAAACGGCCCCAGCCGGACGTCGAGCGCGGGGACGGGAATGCCCGATTGCGCCATCAGCACGGAGAGACCGACGGTCTTGATCGCCACCGTCTTGCCTCCCGTGTTGGGACCGGTGATCAGCACGCTCCCCGACGCGGATTGCTGGACGTCTGGATTGCCGGATTGCTCGACGGCCGGCGCGTAGATCTCGATGTCGAGGGGAACCACCGTCGCGGGGTCGAGGAGCGGGTGGCGGCCGCCCTGAATTCTAATGCCGCGGGACTGCATCGGTTGGGGGATCGTGCCTTTGAGGTCGTATCCGAGCTTGGCCTTGGCAAGAAGGAAGTCGACGAAACCGGCCTGCTCGATCCCGGGAATCGCCTCTTCCGCGACTGCGCCGGCCTTGGCGCTGAGCGAAGCGAGAATGCGCTGTTCCTCTGCCTTCTCGGCGGCCTCGATCTCCCGCAACGTGTTGCCGAGCTGCAGGATCTCTTCCGGCTCGATGAACACGGTCGCCCCCGTGGAGCTCGTATCATGGACGATCCCGCGGATCTTGCCCTTGTTCTCGGCCTTTACCGGAATGACATAACGGCCGTCCCGAACCGTGTAGATGGGATCGGAAAGGAGATCGCGGGTCGAGCCCGTCGTATAACTCTGGATTCGGTCTTGGATTCTCTGGGAGGCATTGCGCTTCTTTTGGCGCAACGAGGCCAAGTGAGGGCTTGCCCCGTCCTTGACGTACCCATCGGATTCGAGCGAATCGAAGATCTGATCCTCGAGCCGCTTGTGCTCCGGAAGGAACTCCACGCAAGACCAGAGCATCGGATAGTCGGCGCGCCTGGCCTTGACCGCGTCCTTTAGGTTTCGCATGGCGTAAAGCGAATCGGCAATCTGGAAGATCTGGTCGCCCGCCAGAACCGCGCCTTTCTGCGCTCGGTCGAGTACCTCACGCGGATCGCGAAGGGCGCCGAGCGACGGCGGCGAGTGCCGCGCGATCAAATCCATGCACTCCTTCGTTTGATTCAGGAGCCGCCAGACTTCCTCCGCCTCAAACGCCGGCTCAAGTCCGCCCGCCAAGTCAGCCCCGATCGGCGTCTCGCAGTTGTACTGGAGCCGTTCCCGAATGATGTCGAACTCGAGGACGCGCAGCGCGTGCATCAGCTCTATTGTGAATGGGCTGACTGGGCAAATGGGGTGAATGGCCGACCGCAGATCCCGCCTACCGGGCGGACTTCGGGAACATCTCCTGGAAAACCATGATGCTTCCCGAATAGCAGCAGACCCAGATGCGATGGGTCAGCGCGTCGTAGGTGATCCCGATGGGGTGCAGGTTCGTTTTGACGCTGCGGGTCACCTTCATGTCCGAGGTCCGGACCTGGGATACGGAGTTGGAGTTGTAGTTCACAACGTAAAGGCGCTCGCCATCGGGGGTGAGGACCATGCTCCTCGGCTGGGTTCCCGTGTCGACTTTCCTGATCAGTCTCCTTCTGGCAATGTCGACCTTCGCAACCCGGCCCTCCCCGTTGAGGCTGGCGTACAGGTACTTGGCGTCAGGCGAAATGCAGAGATGGCGCGGCGAACGCCCCACATTTCGAATCCATGTCACCCGGTAATCCGAGAGACGTATGTCGGCGAGATCGTATCCGCCCAGCAAGGCGACGTATGCGTGCTGAGAAGCCGTATCGACCGCGATCCCACGCGGGAAACGACCAAGTTTGATTCGCTTGACCTCTCGATTACTCCCAGGATCGACGACGCTCAGATCATAGCCGGCCCAGTTCGAGACAAGCACGAGCTTGCCATCGGGAGTGACAGCGACGAACTTGGGAACCGAGCCGACTTTGACCGCCGTCGTTATGGCGAGAGTTGAAGTATTGATCTTGTACAGAAAGCTCGGGTCATACTTGACGCCGCCGTTCGCCTCGTCGAAACCCGGATGGTTGAAACCCCTCCCATACATCTGATAGTTGCTCACCCAGGCCCGGCTGCCGTCGGGTGAAAAGGCGCATTCGACGGGTGCTCCCTGATACCTGCCTTTGTAGTTGCTCTGGCCGAGGCGGTCCAGCTCGACCTGGTCCGAAATCGTTTTGAGCAACTTGAAGTCGCGGCTGTACACGGTGATCTTGTGCGTGTACATCATGTTCTGCGCGAAGAAGAGCCCCGTCCCCGAAGCCACGATCGACTTCGGCGAGATGCTACCGAAGATCGTCTTGACGAGCTTGAGGGAGGGAAGCGCGGGCGGCTTGACCTGAACAGGACATGCGTAGGCAAACAAAAGGGCAAAGGAGAGCATCACCACGCATGATGCCTCATGGGGCCACCGCCAGTCTTATCGATTCCTCCTTACGCCGCCGCATCGTAGGCCCTGCGCAACCAAGAGCGAGCTTCCTCGTCGACTTCGTCCAGCGACGAAACGGGAATGCGATGGGTAATGCGATCGCCCTTGGCTCCTCCACCGGTATCGATCAGCCGGCCTCCCGCCGGAACCCCGCGGAGACAGAGTCCCAGGTCGATGCGAGATTGCGTCGCCGGCTTAACCTGGGCGAAGACGTTCTTCCGGTAGAAGGGAACCATGGTGGAGCAAGGGCAGGCTCGTACATCGGGTCCGAGGGAGGAGGCCAGCCTCAGCAGTTCGTCGTAGATCGGCCGCAGGGACGACTTCTTGCCGGCATACTGGGCCTCGACCTCCGCATCGGGATCGTAAGTATCCGGCCCGCGCCCGGCTGCCTCGTCGACGATCCACCTCGCGTAGTTCATCGCGAACCCGTGGACGCTCTTGAGCCACTCGCGCTGCTCCCTCTCGCCGGCAGGTCCGTCACGGCGCAGAATGTCGACCCACTCCCGATAAGTCTTGCCGGTTCGCTCAACGATGTTGCGTTTCGAAGTCTCGACCATCTTGAAGGCGGGATGAGAGCTGTAAACCGAGCCTTGTTTCATAGCTTCTGAATACCTATTCAACAAATAAATTGCAAGAGGGATGGCCAGATACTTCGCGATTCGAGCCAACTGCGATCAGTCACTCGTTCTTGGGTTTGGGGGAAGAACGGCTCACCACCCCTTGTTCCTGTTCGCAATCGGCGACCGTGGAGTCCGAGGTCCTTCGCCTGCAGACTCGTTCCACTCGCCTAAGGCTTCAGGATGACGGGTTGGGCTGGGCAAATGCGAAGAAACGGCCTCCTAGCCTGCATTTGGTCGCGAGAGCTTCGCAGGGCAAGCCCTGCGCTACGGGATCGCTTTCTTCGCCAATAGCAGCGGGCTGGTTCCAACGCTGTTTATTTAAGAAGACCGAACCACCGAATCCACCGAGATCCACCCCTCGGAGGCGGAGCCGATTCGACGGCGGGCGCCCAAAACTAAACCGTATTGGGCTAGTTCTCAAGAGAAGGCTCTCAGCCGGGATCGGAACGGCGTTGGGGCGTTCGGCGTTTTGGGATTAGGGTTTGGCACCGATCTTTTCAAATCCAGACTCGGCGGGTGCGATGAGCACGATGCAGGCAGGATTTCTCGATCCGCCGATTCGGCCGGTGCCAGCGTAAAGCTGTTCGGCATCGGCGGCCGCGTAGCCTGCGGAGTAGCGGGCGGTCCTGTCGCCGTCCGCGGATCCAAAGCCCCGGACGAATTCCCAGGTCACGTCCTTGTCGTAGGGCGGCTCCGCACTCCCACCCATCGACGTCAGGTTGATTGGGCGAAAGCCGCGAGCGGGAGTCAGTTCTCTCCGCATGGCCGCAAGCACCGACGGCGCGTCTCGATAGCGGAAGACGAGAAGGGTGAGCTTCGGGTCGCCGACCGAGTTATCGACCCTCCAACTCTTCGGCAGGATGTCCCGAATATCGACGTCGATCCGCTTCGGATGGAACCTCGAAAGAAAGGCGTAGGGATCGCGACGGGACCAGAGCCACCCATACAGAGCCGCGCCCGCCAGGCAGACGAGAATTGCCGCCCCGAATCGCCGAAGGCGCGGGCTTTTTCGAGTTCGTCTCATCTCCTGATCAGGTCTCCCAACCTGACCAGATTACCGGTCCACTACGGAAGATGCAGGAATCGCCGGCTGCGTTCCGGCTCCGGCCTAGCGTGTAATTGGCCTGTTTGCGACTTCGGAGAGCGACGCCGCCGGGCAAGCGCTCCGATCGCAAGAACGCCGAACGCGGTCAAGGTTGCCGGCTCCGGCACGAAGGTTCTCGCCTGATTGCTCAGGAAGTTCACGTCCGCCTGATTGAAGGCGATACCGCCTCCAACGGAACCGTAAAGGAAGTCCTCGCCCCGGACTGCGCCGATCGTGTAGCGCTGGCCGAAGGCGAACGTGTTCAGGCCGACGAGGTCGCCGTTATCGAAGATCGCGCCGCCCGAGTCGCCGCTGTTGATCTGGCCGGTACCGGCGTCCGGCCGGAAATCCCACTGAACGGAATCGTACATGTAAGTGCGGTCCGTGTATGTAAAGACTCCGTTGGAAATCGTGTGGGTCAATCGGTCGGTTCCGTATTGGTCGCTTGCTTGGAGGTCGCTCTGCCAGTTGAACCCCAGAGCGGTGAAGGTGTGGCCGTTGCCCTGGATTCCCGGAGTGAACGTGTAGTCGTATCCATCGGAGTGGGTATTGGCGACCGGATCGAAGTCGTCGTAGTAGTAGCGCCCGGAGAGGCCAAATCCGAAGTTCGTCAGGTAGTCGTTGGCGGCGGGCGGAGCGGCGACCAGGATCCCGTTCACCGCGGGGAGTCCGGTCAGGAAGTTCCACGTGAGATTGTCGACCGCATTCTGAGAGACGCTGACACCCATCCAGGCCATGTCCTCGGGGAGAGTGTAGTTGCCGTTCCCGCGATCCACCGTGAAGAAGTTGGCGTTGCCCGCGTTGAGGTTCACCAGGGTGGCGCCCATGTGCAGGTTGACCCCAAATCCGTTATTGCCGTCCACGACGTGGGCAGCCGTGGCGATGTCGAGGAACATCGTATTCTGTCCACCCATCACCGACTGCTGGGCGAAATAGAGAGCCCCTGATCCGCTGCCCGTGGCGCCCGTGACTCCGGCCGAGTAAGCTGCGATGGACTCGAAGCCGCTATCCGGCGCCGCAGAGTAGGGGGGCGTCCCCGTAGTCGTTTCCGAGGCCTTCGCCAGCGGCAACGCCGACGCAACGAGCACGACTAGAGCAACCTCTCTCCGAACCTTCATCGAAATAGACCTCCGAACGAACAAAGTCAATTGTAAATCCACTTTGTTAAAACTGTGATGGGCAAGTATATCTTCGAGCATG
>DATJYD010000574.1:0-6492 GCA_035499755.1 Fimbriimonadaceae bacterium | reverse complement strand
AGGAGTGGACTCGCGAGCTTTCCATGCGCGAGGAGAGCCTCTATTCGGGCGAGCGGCGCGACGTGGGTGTCGTACTGACCCAAGCCGCCCAGGCGATCGACAAGATCCTGAACGACCAGGAGGGATTCTAGGGGATGGGGCGTAGCATCGGCATCCTGCCGATGGGTACTTCGGGCTTCCCGCCCGAAGCCATTCGCAGAACCGCGCGGTTGGAATCGGTGGCCCTCGGCGGATTCGGCGGTTCTCTTCGCGCCAGTCGCGTCTTTCGCGGTCCGCAAGGAACCGCAGAGAGCGCAGAATCGCGAAACTCGGTGAGCCTCGGTGGACGCACCCGGAGATCAGGACCCATCCCATGACTAGACCCCGACGCTCTCTCGCTCGGCACGAGGCCATGTGGGGAATGGCCTTCATCTCGCCGTGGGTGATCGGCTTTCTCGCCTTCACCCTCGGTCCGATGCTGACATCGCTGTGGCTGTCCTTCACCCGCTACGACCTTCACAAGATGGACTTCGTCGGGGCCGAAAACTACCGGCGCCTCCTGTTCGTCGATCCCCTGTTCTGGAAGGCTCTTTCCAACACGCTCTATTACGCGGTCTTCTCGGTGCCGCTCGGAATCCTGGGCTCGCTCGCCCTCGCCGTGCTCCTCAACCAGAAGGTGCGCGGCCTGCGCGTCTTCCGTACTCTCTTCTATCTGCCGACGATGGTGCCCGCGGTCGCCTCCGCGATCCTGTGGCAATGGCTCTTCAACACCGATAACGGCGCCATCAACCTCGGGCTCGGCATCTTCGGCGTCCCTCCCGTCCAATGGCTGCAGGACGAGCGTTGGACGATCCCCGCCTTCATCCTGATGAGCCTCTGGGGGATCGGGGGCGCGCGCATGATCATCTTCCTCGCCGGCCTCCAAGGCATCGCCGAGCACTACCACGACGCGGCCAGGATCGACGGCGCCACCCCCTGGCAGCGCTTCCGCCACGTGACTTTGCCCCTGCTCTCCCCGGTCATGTTCTTCAACTTGATGCTCGGGATCATCGGAGCGTTCCAGATCTTCACCAGCGCCTACGTGATGACGGGAGGCGGCCCGAACAACGCCTCGCTCTTCTATGCCCTCTACCTGTTCCAGAACGCCTTCGAGTACTTCAAGTTCGGCAAGGCGTGCGCCCTCGCCTGGATCCTCTTCGTGATCCTCATGGCGATCTCGCTCGTCCAGCTCCGCCTTTCCAAGCGTTGGGTCTATTACGAGGGAGGGGAGGCGTGAGATCGAGTTTAGAGTTTGGAGTTCGGTGTATGGAATTCTCTCACCGCGCGGCACGGACAGGATCTGCGCCTGCGCGCCGTGAGAATCCGAACTCTAACCTCCAAACTCTAGACTCCAAACCGCGCGACGGGAGGGCCCGTGGCTAGGGCTTTCACGAAGCTGGATGCGCGAAGCGCGACGGTCTATGCCATGCTCGTCACCGGTGCGGCACTGTGCCTCCTGCCCTTGCTCTGGACCGTCAGCACCGCGCTCAAGTCGCCTGACGAGGTGGCGAAGGACCCGACCCGGCTCATCCCCCATCACTTCGCCTTCGACAACTTCGCGAAGGCTTGGACCGCGCTTCCCTTCACCGCCTTCGTCACGAACACGATCTTCGTGACCCTCGTGAACACGGTCGCGACGGTGTTGACGGCGTCGCTTGTTGCCTACGGCTTCGCCCGGTTCCGGTTCAAGGGCCGCAACCTTCTCTTTTACACCATGCTCGCGACGATGATGCTGCCGAGCCAGGTCACGATGGCGCCGGTCTTCATGATCTGGCGCGGCATGCATGCGATCGACACCTATTGGCCGCTGATCGTGCCCAGCTTCCTCGGCGGAGGCGCTTTCAACATCTTCCTCCTTCGCCAATTCCTCCTGACGATCCCGCGCGAACTGGACGAAGCCGCGATGCTCGACGGCGCGAGCTACTTCAAGATCTGGTGGAAGGTTCTGATCCCGCTTTCCGCGCCTGCCCTCGCCACGGTCTCGATCTTCTCTTTTATGGGTAATTGGGACTCCTTCGACGGGCCGCTGATCTACCTCAACTCGTCGGAGAAGTACACGGTCGCGCTCGGACTGCGGATGTTCCAGGACTCCTACAGCAGCCAGACCGAGCAGCTCATGGCCGCCTCCCTCATCCACATCCTGCCCATGATCCTCATCTTCTTCCTCGCCCAACGTCACTTCATGAAGGGCGTCGCCCTGACCGGGATGGGGGGACGGTGAGGCCGGTGGGGAGTGCGCGAACTTGTTCGCGCTTTGTCCGGCGCGACTCGTCGCGCGAGCAGCCCCCCTGCAGCGTTCCGCGATCTGCCCCGACCCTTAGCGGGTGACGATCGAGATCTGTGCCCGGCCCGTCCATAATGGGGAGAGGAGAGTTGTTGGCGATGAGCTACGAGATCCCATCCAGCATTGAGGGAGACGTCCGCAGGTATGCACAGCAAGAACATATCAGCACCGATGAAGCCGTTCGACGGCTTATCCAAACCGGTCTCAATGTAGCGAGGTCCGCGGGCAGTGTCTTCGCTGACGGCCTAGGGCTGTTTGGAAGTCCCGAGGATGCCTCCCTCCTCGACGAAGTGGTTGCCATTGCGTACGAGGAGAGGCATCGGCACACAGAGCCTTCCGCCGAGATCTAGTGGAACCGGCGATTCTGGACACAGATATCTTGTCCGAGATCCTCAAGGGTCACGACCAGCATGTCGTCGAACGTGCCGCGGACTACGCCCGAACCCATGGACGATACACCGTCACCAGCGTCACCGTCTACGAGATCGCGTATGGCCTTCACCTCAAGGGAGCGGCCAACCAACTTCAGAAGGCCCTGGCTTGGCTTGGCCGCAACCAGCAGGTGACGCCAACTGAAGATGACTACCTCGCGGCAGCTTTCACCAGGGCTTCGGCGCGCCGTCAGGGTTCGATTCTCGAACTGCCTGACTTCCTGATCGCGGCGGTGGCAATACGGCTTCAGATGCCTCTGGTGACCGGAAACACCTCAGACTTTGAGGCGATCCGACGCACTGGTCTCAAGCTGACGATCCAGAACTGGCGCGAGCCCTGAACGCAAGATCATCCGAGGTGAAAAGCCTCTCGGCCATGGCGCTCTAGACGCTGCAATGATGTTAACCTAGAGTGGCGTAACCGACTTTGCCGCCATGACCACCGAAACTCCCTATCTCCAACGAACCTACCGTCCCGACCAAGTCGCCGAGATGGCCGAGGCCATCCACGAGGACGGATTCGCGCTCATCCCCGGGGTGATCGGCCCCGATCTGATCGAGGCGGCCAAGGACAGGATCGACCATCTCGAACCCTTCGGCTTCGACAGCCGAGGGCTGACGGATCACTACAAGTGCGTGTTCAATCGCGATCCGTTCTGGCTGCAGTTCATCGATATGCCCGGAATCGTCGACCTTGCGGAGGCGACGATGGGCGAGCAGTGCCACATCATCGGCGAGACCGCCTGGCGCAGCCACCCGGGCCATAACGGCTGGTCGCCCCACACCGACCGCGTCTTCTTCGAACTGCCGGAGGGCCTCGCCGAGCAGATCCGGATGCCGATCTACCTCTGCACGGCTCACTACTACCTGAGCGACATCACCGAGGACCTCTGCCCGACCTACGTGATCCCCGGCAGCCACAAATCCGGGCGGACGTTGACCTGGGGCAAGGATGCCGCGCCGGAGTGGAAGGGCCGCGGGCTCGAGCCGGTGCTCTGCAAAGCCGGCGACGTCCTCTTCTTCCGCAGCGACGTCTGGCACTCCGGCAGCCTGAACAAGACCGCGGACCAGGTTCGCTACCTGCTTCAGGTTCACTACTCGCATCGCTTCATCGCCCAACAGTTCTCGCCCTACATCACCTGGCAGTTCAATCCCGAGGTGATCGCCGCCGCCAACCCTCGCCAGATGCGCCTGCTGGGCGACCACAAGCAGGGCGCCTATGATTGACCTCGCCGGTAAGCACGTTTTCGTCGTGGGAGGAAGCCGGGGAATCGGGGCCGCGGCCGCCCGGACCGCGGCTAGGGCCGGGGCTTCGGTCTGCCTGTGCTACCGGGAGAATCGCGAAGCCGCCGAAGAGGTAGTCCGAGAGATCGTCGAACAAGGTGGCCGGGCCGCCGCATTCCAGGCGGATGTCGCGCAAGGCGTGGCTCCGGTGGTCGACGAGTCGGTTGGAAGGTTCGGCCCGCTCAACGGCATGGTCGTTTCGGCCGGGATCTTCGAGGGTTGCTTTCTTCAGGACATGACCGTCGAGTTCTGGGACCGGACGATGGCCATCAACGTCCGGGGGACCTTCCTCGCCGTTCAGGCAGCCGCGCGGCACATGCGCGAAGCGGGCGATGGGGGAAGCATCGTCATCTACACCTCGACCGCCGGCCAGCGGGGCTCTTCCGAGTATTCGGCGTACGCGACCTCGAAGGGCGCGCAGATCATGTTTATGCGCTCGATGGCGAAGGAACTGGCTCCCGATAAGATCCGCGTCAACTGCATCGCCCCGGCTTGGACGGAAACAGATATGGCCACGCCGAGCCTGGATGCCCTCGGAAGGGACGAGGTCGCGGCCGGATTTCCCCTCGGGCGGATCGGCCTGCCTTCAGACGTGGCCGGCGCCACCTGCTTCCTGCTCTCCGATCTCGCCAACTTCATCACCGGCAGCACCGTCACCGTGGACGGCGGCATGGATATGCGAGGCTGAAGCCGCAACTCTCACCACCGCGAAGCGGTGCCAGAACTTAGCCAGGGGTCGCAGACCCCTGGGGGGGCCGCTCACCAGCCGCCACCGCGAAGCGGTGCCAGAGCTTAGCCAGGGATCGCAGACCCCTGGGGGGCCACCCACCAGCCGCCACCGCGAAGCGGTGCCAGAGCTTGGCCAGGGATCGCAGACCCTGGGAAGCCCGCCTCTCACCAGTCGCCACCGCGAAGCGGTGCCAGAACTTAGCCAGGGGTCGGAGACCCCTGGGGGGCACCCACAAGCCGCCACCGCGAAGCGGTGCCAGAGCTTAGCCAGGAGTCGGAGACCCCTGGGCGGGCCGCCCACCAGCCGCCACCGCGAAGCGGTGCCAGAACTTAGCCAGGGGTCGCAGACCCCTGGGAAGCCCGCCCCAAGGTCCGACCTCGAAGAGGTCGCAGAATCCCCTCACTCGAAGTAGCGTTCATCGTAGTCGATTCCAAGCTCAGGGAGGATCTCCCACAGCTCGTCAGCGGAAGACTGGCGTCGATGATGCTCTTCCTGGCTGGCGATATACCGGGCAATGCCCGGCAGTTGGGCCTTCCCGACGCTCAAGGCTGCGTAGCCACGTTGCCACGCGAATCCAGACCCCCTTTGTGACTGCCCAGTCGTGCGTGGCCTTCTTGATCTCCCTGACGAGGTCCGCGACGCAATGCGTCGCCTTCAGGCCAAGCAAAGCAGATGCACGTGGTCTTCCACGCCGCCAAGCGCCAACGGGACAGCCCCCAAGCCTCTCGCCGTTCCTCCGATGTACGCATGAAACTCATCTCTCCACTCCTTGGCAATGAGTGGGGCGCGGCTCTTCGTGGCAAAGATGATGTGAGCGTTCAGACTCAGGTAGGTCGACACCAATGGGATTCTGGCACCGCTTCGCGGTGCGGGGAAACACACGCCTTCCCTGGGGTCTGCGACCCCAGGCTATGCTCTTGGACCGCTTCGCGGTCGGCCGGACCGTGTTCAGCCTTTCCTGGAGTCTGCAGCCCCGGGAAGCTCGCCCCTGGGAGGGCCGCTCACCAGCCGCCACCGCGAAGCGGTGCCAGAACTTAGCCAGGGGTCGGAGACCCCTGGGAAGCCCGCCCCAAATGGACCGACCTCGAAGAGGTCGCAGAATCCTTCACTAATCACCCGATTTGGGAGGAGTCAGAGGGAGCCGGTCGACGCTCCGGCCCGGATCGCGCGCAGCCGCTTCATCACCGACCCCAACTCGCACGAGCCGCCCAGGCCGAAGGCGTCGTGAAGCTCGCGGTAGATTGCGTACAGCTCGTCGTAGACCGCTCGATGAGCGGGGATCGGCGTGAACACGGTCTCCTTGACGCCCGTCATCTTGGCCTGAGCCGAAGGCACGTCCGGGAAGGCCCCGCCCGCGACGGCGCCGAAGATCGCGGCCCCGAGCGCGCAGGTCTGGGCGGAGCGGCTGATCTTCATCGGCCGGTCGCAGATGTCGGCATAGATCTGCATCGTGAACGGGCTCTTCTCTGCGATGCCGCCGCAGTTCACAATCTCCTCGACCGCGATCCCGTACTCCTCGAGCCGCTCGATGATCCTCAAAGCCCCGTAAGCGGTCGCCTCGACCAGCGCGCGGTAGATCTCGGGCGGCCGCGTCGCCAGCGTCATGCCGACCAGCACGCCGGTCAGCTCGTGGTCGACGAGCACGGAGCGGTTGCCGCTGTGCCAGTCCAGCGCGATCAGCCCGTGCTCCCCCACCGCCTGCGCCGCGGCGAGCTCGGTGAGCAGCGCGTGCACCGAGATCCCAC
>DATJYD010000573.1:0-7178 GCA_035499755.1 Fimbriimonadaceae bacterium | reverse complement strand
GGTCAGTTCTTTCTGAGCTTGGTCGCATCGTCGATCATCCTTGCCATCGTCGCCACCGATCTCGGCATGAATACCCACCAAGCCGCTTTCTTTCTAGGCGTCAACTGCCTCTACCTGTTCTTTCTCGTCTACGACTCCGCGTCGCTCCTGGCGCGCCGGCGGCTGGGCGAAGAGGCAGCCGCGATCGTCGATCTGTACCGCGACGTGTTCAACCTCTTCGGGTATCTCGTCCGCGTCGCGCGCCATTGGCGGCAGCATAAGATCTGGGCCCGATGATCCCGATCCCTTCCCGGTACACTTCGCGCCGCGATGATACCGATTCGTGACAACACCATTGCGCGCGGGCGCCCGGTTGTCACGTGGACGATCATCGGACTGAACGTGCTGATCTACCTCTGGGACCGGCACGGCCATATCACCGGTCCGAGCGTGACCTTCGCCGACCTCACCTTGCGTCCCTACGACGTTGTGATGTCGATCGAGGGGCATGAGCCGAAGTTTGCCCTCGTCACGATTCTGACCTCGATGTTCATGCATGCCAACTTGCTCCACATCGTCGGCAACATGCTGTTTCTCCTCGTGTTCGGTCCGGCTATCGAGCAGGCGCTGCGCTCGCCTCGCTATGCGCTCTACTATCTGGCGTGGGGTGTCGTCGCGGCCGGTGCCCACATCTTCGTCTACCCCCATTCGGAGGTTCCCGTCCTCGGGGCTTCGGGCGCCATCGGAGGGGTGCTAGGGGCATACCTTCTGCTGTTTCCCGGCAACAAAGTCGAGATCTTCGTGCCGTTGCTGGCGTTTCTGACTTTCGAGGTGTCCGCGTGGGTCCTCCTCGGGCTCTGGTTCGTCTATCAGATCGCCGCGCCTCAGCAGGGAGTGGCCAACTGGGCGCACATCGGGGGGTTTCTCGCAGGGATGCTCACCGTCCTCGTCATGGGTGGCCGGGCGGCGGTTCTTAAAGGGCGGGAAGAAGAATTCGAACATGACTTGTAGGCGCAGCCAAGAGAATCGCAGGGCAACCCCTGCCGCAACGGTGTTTGGGCGGGCACACAGAACTCGGAAATGACAGCACCGACGATTCCGAAATGGCTGATCGCCTCGATCCTCGTCACGGCCGTCCTCTCCTTCGTCTCGATCTACCGCCGCTATCGTGTCGAGGAGCATAACCGAGCCGTCAGCATCGCCGTCGAGTACGAGACGATCGAGAGCTTCGGCGCCGCGCAGCGCCTGACCGTCGACCAGTCGCTGACCCAGCTCAAGTCACAGGGCCTAAGTTCCGTGGTCCTGTCCGAGGAGTACGTGTTCGACTTAGTGAACTCGGGTCGGGTGGCGATCGCCGACCACCGTCTGATCGCGCGCGACCCGGCGGATGCCGCCCGGTTGCGGCGCGCGCTCAGCATCCGATTTCCCGGCCTCGTGCCCGCGCCCAACGCCGCTAGCCCGAGCGACATCGACGTACCCGGCCTCACCGGCGATGTCCTTCGGGCCACGCCCGTGGGTCTGAACCCGGACGAGTGTGCTCGGATTCGGCGGGCCCAGCTGGGGATCGTCGCCCGCATGGCGAATCCGCCCGGCGTCAGTTCGACCTACGTGCGGGCGACTCTAGACTGGGCTCACGAATTGGGCGCGAGCGTCTTTCTGCCGGAAGGCGATCAGGTTCTCGGTCGCCGCGACGCGCTCAAGGACATGACGAAAGAGCTGAAGCAGCTTGGCATGTACTACGCGAGCCCCGAGTTCTCGAAGATGGGCGGAGACGACGAGGTTCTGAAGTTGATTCCGGAGTCTGTCGTCCGCCTGCATTCTGCCCAGGCCGCCGAATTGGACAAGCTGCCCTTCGACGAAGCGGTCGGCCGCTATTCTCTGGCCGCGCGAGAGCGTGGCATGAGAATCCTCCTGGTTCGTCCGGTTTCCTTTGCCTCGCCTCAACCTCTCGGCTCCCTCGACGACTTCATCAAGAAGATCGATCTCGATTGCCGGCGTCAAGGGCTGGACATGGGTCGGGCCCGGCCGTTCGAAGATCCCGAAACCCCAACATGGCTCTTCCTCCTGATCGGGCTGAGCATTGCCCCTGCGGCGTATTTCGCGGGTTCCGTCTTTGTGGCCGATCGTCGGTGGCGGATGGCCGGTTTCGCGGCGGCGCTCGTGATTGGCGGGCTCGCCGCGACCCACCACGTGCGGCCGTACACCGCGCTGCTTGCGGCCATCGTGTACCCGATCCTCGCCTTCGTCGTGCTAGACGGGATGTCATTCCGAAGGTTGAGCGGGTTTCCCGCCCTGACTCAACTCGTGCGTTTCTTTGTGACGGTTTCCCTGATCAGCCTGGTCGGCGGTCTCGGGGTGGCGGGATTGCTGAATGGCTTGCCCTATTACATTCGGGCCGAGCAATTCGAAGGCGTCAAGCTGGCGGTTTTCCTGCCCATCGCCGTCGTCGCCCTCTACTTCCTGATTCGGGAATCAGACTTGAAGGCCTTGGCGAAGGATCCGATGACCTGGGGGGCCGCGCTCATCGCCCTCGTTATCCTGGGGGCGCTCGCCTTCATGTCGAGCCGGACCGGCAACGACAATCCGGCCGGCGTCAGCGATCTCGAGCTGAAGATGCGGTTCGTCCTCGACCAACTCCTGATCGTACGCCCTCGAACCAAGGAGTTCATGATCGGACATCCCCTCCTAATCGTTGGAATTGGATTGCTGATCGCCCGCCGGACCAAGCTGGACGGCCAGCGAACCGTCAGCGGAGTGGCGGTCGCCTTGCTCCTCGCGGGGGGAGCGATCGCCCAGACCGATATCGTCAACACGATGTGCCACATCCATACGCCGGTCCTGTTAAGCCTCATGCGGATTGGCGTTGGGATGCTTGTGGGCTGTATCATTGGTCTGGCAGTGTGGGCGATCCTTCGCAGATGGCTCCCTGCGGGAGAAACATAACGCTTTGGCCCACTTGCTCATGTCGGGCTACTTCGGTAGCGGAAACATCGGTGACGACGCGATCCTCCTGGGCCTCATCAACGGGCTCGGTCAGTCGAAGCATCAGGTAACGGTCCTGAGCGGCGCGCCGGAGGAGACCTTCCGCCTCTACGGTTTGTCCGCCGTTCCGCGCCGGGAGATGGACCGGGTCAAGGACGCCATCGAGAGCTGCGATGCCCTCGTGTATCCTGGCGGGAGCATTTTTCAGGACGTGACCAGCTTCAAGAGCGTGCTGTACTACTCTCAGTTGGTTAAGATCGCCAAATCGAAGGGGAAGAAGGTCATTCTCCTTGGACAGGGCGTCGGCCCCCTGACCGGCTTTCTCGGCAAGCGAGCCGCGGCATCGGCATTCGGCATGGCCGACGTCGTCGCCGTCCGAGATCCCCAGTCGGTTGCGACCCTCAAGGAGATCGGCGTCAAGAATCCGCCCCGGATTACCGCGGATTCGGCGTTCATGCTCCCCGCCCCGAAGTTGGACGAGGCCCAGCAGGGGTTCAACGTCGGCGCTATGAAGTCGGTCGGCATTTCGCTTCGCCCGCACGGGAAGAGCAAGCAAGTCGTCCAGCTTTTCGGCGAACTCACCCGGCTTCTCTTTCAGAACAACTACATGCCGGTCCTCATCGAAATGGACCGCAATGAAGACGGTCCTCTCATCCAGGAGATCGCCAAAGCGCAAGGAGGCAAGATCCCAGATCTAAGGAAACTGCAAACCCCAATGCAGCTTCAGCAGCGGCTGGCGCGAATGGACTCGGTGATCGCGATGCGGCTTCACGCCGGCATCCTCGCTACGACGGTCGGCTTGTCGCCGCTGATGGTGAGCTACGATCCCAAGGTCACCGCGTTTGCAAAGATGCTCGATATCGGAAACGCCCCCGCCGTCGACGGGCTGACCGCGCAGCGGCTTTTCGATATGTTCCAGGCCCACCAGCAGTCCCGCGAGCGCAACGAAAAGGTGGTCGCCAGAAAGGTTGAAGAGCTAAGGCAAGCTTCGATGGCAAACGTGGATCTCCTTGAGCAGGCGCTGCGGTCGTGAAGGTCTTGGATCGTTAGGATCGTTCAATTTTGGAAGCCCCCTTTCTGAGCGTGGTCATCCCCGCATACAACGAAGAAGCGCGTTTGGGCCCGACCCTAGAACGGCTCTGCCAGTACTATGCCGATCGGGACTACTCCTTCGACGTCACCGTCGTGAGCGACGGCAGCTCGGACCGGACCGAGGCGATCGTGGAGGAGTTTGCCGCGACCCATCCCGGTTTCCGACTCGTCGCCTATCGGCCAAACCGCGGAAAGGGCTGCGCGGTTCGCACCGGCATGCTTGCCGCGAAAGGTGAGGTCATCCTGTTCTGCGACGCGGATATGGCGACACCTCAGGAGGAAACCGAAAAGCTGCTCGCTCACATGAGGGATGGCGCGGACGTCGCCATCGGGAGCCGTCCCCTCAAGGAAAGCCGCCTCGAAAGGCACCAGCCGTGGCTTCGCGAGATGCTTGGGCGAGCCTCCAACCAGTTGATTCAGCTGCTTGCCGTTCGCGGTATCCACGACACCCAGTGCGGATTCAAGATGTTCACCCGTGAATCGTGCGCCGATGTCTTCGCCCGATGCAAGCTCGACGGGTTCAGCTTCGACTTCGAGGCCCTCATGATCGCCCGAGATCTCGGTTACCGCATCGACGAGGTGCCGATCCGCTGGTTCCACCAGGAGGGTTCCAAGGTCGTCTTCTGGCGCGACTATCCGCGCGCGCTCCGAGACCTCGTCGCCCTCCGCCTGAAAGGCAAGAACCGCCGCCTCCGCTTCCGTGCGGACAATCCCGCCAACTGATCCACGAATCACCGTCATCATCTCCCATGAACCCCGACGAATACACCCGGATGTTTGAGCTGGAAGACCGGTATTGGTGGTTCGTCGCTCGCCGGCGGATCGCGCTCAAGTTACTCGGCCGCCACCTGCGCCCGGGCTCCGAGGTGCTTCTCGACGTGGGATGTGGAACCGGGGTCGTCCTGCAAGAACTGCAATCCGTGGGCAAGCCCGTTGGCCTGGACATGAGCGACGTCGCTCTCGGCTACTGCCGCCGCCGGGGCCTCACGCGGCTTGTCAGGGCCGATGCGACGGCCATGCCGTTCGGGCCCAGTTCTTGCGATGCGATCGTCGGGCTCGATGTGTTCGAGCATATCGAGCGCGACGACTTGGCCTTCGAGGAGGCTTTCCGCCGGCTGAGCCCGGGTGGCATACTGGTGCTGAGCGTGCCGGCGTTTCAGAGCCTGTGGGGCCCGCACGATATCGCCTTGATGCACTTTCGCCGATACACGAAGCCGATGCTGAAAGAACGGCTCGAAAGGGCTGGTTTCCAGGTCGAGCGCCTGACGTATTCCGTTTTCATCCTCTTTCCGGCGGTCGTGGTCGTTCGCTTCTTCGAGAAGCGCAAAAGGGGGCCGGCCAAAGCCTCCCTCGCCGCTCTGCCGAACTGGCTGAATGCGTTTCTGATCGGCATTCAATCCGTCGAGGGGCTGTTGATATCGTCGTTCAATCTCCCTTGGGGCAGCAGCCTTATCGCGGTCGCGAGGAAACCGCTGTGAACTACCGCGTCGGCTGCGTTCCCTACCTCAACGCAAAGCCGTTGGTCCGCATGTTCGAAGATCTCAAGGGGCAGGTTCCCGTCGAGGTCGTTTACGACGTTCCCTCCCGCCTGCCCGACTTGCTCGCTTCCAACTCCGTTCAGGCGATTATGGTTTCATCGATCGAAGGACTGCGCATTCCGGGCAAACGCGTAGCGGACGGTGTCTCCATCAGCACCCAAAAGGAAGTTCTCAGCGTCCGCCTCTTCAGCAAAGTGCCTCCGGCGATGATCCGGACGGTCGCATTCGACCAAAGCTCGATGACGAGCAACGCCCTCGCGCGGGTGATCCTCCGCGAGCGCTTCGAGCGAGAAGTCGAGGGAGAAACGCGGCCGCCGCTCCTGGAGGCCATGCTCGAAGGGCATGACGCCTGCGTTCTCATCGGCGATCACGGGATGCGCGCGCCGGGAGAAGGACTTCACGTTCTCGATCTGGGATACGAGTGGCGGCGCTTGACGCGTCTGCCGTTCGTCTGGGCAATTTGGCTCGGCGACGAGGGCCTGACGCCTGAACTCTCGATGTGGCTGAACGCCGCCGCCCTGTACGGAATGGCGAGGATCGATCGCGTTGTCAAGATCGCGGCGGAGGAGACCGGCTTCACCTTGCTTCAGTGCGAGAACTATCTCCGCCGGATCATGGACTACGCCTTCGACGAGCCGCATCGCCAGGGAATGCTCGAATTCGGCGGCTATCTCCGGAAGGCAGGCATCGTCAAGCCGGTGCACTTTCCCGCAATAATTGGGGCGGATCTTGCGGCCGCCGAGGCAAGGGCGCTCGCCCTCGTTCGTTCAGTTTCTTAACAATTCTGCGGCGTTCTTAAACCAGCCTTAACATGCGAGCCTCATATTTGTCGCGACATGCGCCGACAAACTCGCTTTCATGCCTTTACGCTGATCGAGTTGCTGGTCGTGATTGCGATCATCGCAATCTTGGCCGCGATTCTCTTCCCCGTCTTCGCCCAGGCCAAGGAGGCGGCCAAGAAGACCGCCTGCCTGAGCAATACCAAGCAGATC
Source organism: Fimbriimonadaceae bacterium (assembly GCA_035499755.1). Lineage (GTDB taxonomy): Bacteria > Armatimonadota > Fimbriimonadia > Fimbriimonadales > Fimbriimonadaceae > JAEVZK01. The sequence goes on along the minus strand of DATJYD010000573.1, from coordinate 595 downwards.
GCTCTTGGGCTTTACATGTACGCGACGGACTCCGACGACACGCTCCCCAACACCAGTTGGGAGCAGGATCCGCAGAGCTTCATGAACGGGATCTCCTATAACCCGGCGAATCCCAATGGAACGTATCAGGTTCACTGGACCTTCTTGATCCAACCGTACATCAAGAACTGGGGCATCTACGTTTGCCCGTCCGATCCGAATCCGGTCACGACGGATTCTCCCTGCCCCAACGGCATTTCCGATGTCGGCAAGTTGAACGCGAGCGGCCAGATGTACTGCGACTGGGCTGCCCCGAAGGACAGCTACATCCCGATCTATAACGCTCTGCCGGCCCACGACTGGACCGTCGTCAGCTTCACGACCTTCAGCTCGCCCGCGAACCAGATCCTGGTAGGTGAGCACCGGAACGACAACGTCGCCTCCGACCAGCACAAGGGCGTGAGTGGTTTCTACCCGTCGCAGCCCTGCCCGCAATGGAGCCTGGTCCCCTACCCGCCCGGAGCCAGTCAGTACAGCTACTTCCAGACGGCTTTCGCCCAGGCTGAGCTTGCCGCCGCATCGGTTCCCGATTTCGCGACGAACAAGGGCCTGTTCA
>DATJYD010000572.1:0-4195 GCA_035499755.1 Fimbriimonadaceae bacterium | reverse complement strand
CGCGCCCGGCGGCGACGATTACCACACCTGCTGGATCGCACCCGACGATCCTAAGCGGCTCATTCTCGGCAGCGACCAGGGGGTGGTCGTGAGCGTCGACGGCGGCAAGACCTGGTCCTCCTGGTACAACCAGCCAACCGGCCAGTTCTATCACGTCGTCACCGACAACCGCTTCCCGTATTGGATCTATGGGTCGCAGCAGGACTCGGGAGCGATGGCCCTGCCGAGCCGCACGATCCACAGCGGCATAAGCGCCCTGTACCAGCGGCCGATCGACGCGGGGGGCGAGAGCGGGACGATCGCGCCCGATCCGCTTCATCCCGGCCTCCTCTTGTCCAGCACCGGCGGCAAAGAGTCGATGGAAACCGGCTGGCAGCAGCGGATCGATCCGACGTTGTTGAGGCCGGACACCGCGTGGCGCAGTACATGGACGCTCCCAATCGTCTTCTCGCCGGCCGATCCCCACGTCGTCTACACCAGCCATCAGAAGGTGTTCCGATCCTCCGACGGCGGCTCTTCCTGGCGCGTGATCAGCCCGGATCTGACGCGAGCCTCGACGACGCCGCCGGGCAACCTCGATGCTCCAACGGCCGCCGACAGCCCCGGCACGGCAAGACGCGGCGTCGTCTACTGGCTCGCCCCTTCGCCGGTCCGGCGAAAAGAGCTGTGGGCGGGAACCGACGACGGCCTGATCTGGCTGACCCGGGACGACGGTCGGCATTGGTCGAATGTGACGCCGCCCGGGCTGACGGCTTGGAGCAAGGTCGGCATCATCGACGCCTCTCACTTCTCGGCGGACGCCGCCTACGCCGCGATCGACCGGCATCGGCTCGACGACAACCGGCCTTACATTTACCGGACTCGGGACGGCGGCAAGAGCTGGGTCAAGATCGTGAACGGGCTGCCCGCGGATCAGTTCGTCAACGTGGTCCGCGAGGATCCCAAACAAAGGGGCCTGCTCTATGCGGGTACCGATTGGGGCGTTTATATATCCTTGGACGACGGTGGCCATTGGCAGTCCCTCCAGCTCAACTTGCCCGCCGCATCTGTTCGCGATTTCGCATTCGGGGGCGACGACCTCGTGGCCGGGACTCACGGCCGGGCGATCTGGGTGCTCGACGACGTATCGATTCTCCGCGATCTCGCCCTCGCCTCTTCTTCCCCACCTCCCTCCTCCCGTTCCCGGCCTCGCGGTTCGGCGGGCGTCGCGCCGGGAAACAGGGAGTGGAAGGTATGGCTGTTCAAGCCGGCCCACGCGGTTCTGTTCCAGCGAGCGGGGACGTTCGGCTTTGGGCGGTTCGATGAGGGCACGCCGCTCCCTCCGGAAGAACCCCAGGGCGAGAATCCTCCCTGGGGGGCGATCCTCGACTACACGATCACCCAGCCGGGATCGGCTGTCGTTCTCAAGGTGTTCGATTCCGGCGGCCACATGATCCGCCGGATATCGAGCGAGGACCCCGTCCCCAGGATCGATCCGGCCCGGCTCGACATCCCCGCTTACTGGATCCAGCCTGCCCAGACCCTGTCCGCCGAGACCGGCACTCACCGCTACGTCTGGGACCTCAGGGCTCGTACGGGCGGAGGGCCGATGGCGCCGCCCGGCCGTTACACGGTGCAGATAACCGTAGGGGGCGAATCCCTGAAGCAGCCCCTCGTTGTGGATCGCGATCCGAGGCTTCCCTTCACCACCGCTCAGCTTCAGGCTCAATTTCGCTTTGCGAGCGAGATTCTGGACGAGCAGGCGCGTTTCGACGCTCTCCGCAAGTCGGCGCTGGAACGGCTGGGGCCAGGGACTTCGCCGGAGTTGGCGAAGAAGATCCGAGTTCTCGCGGGCGCGGCCGCTCCCCGTGGACGGCGGGGCGCTCCCGCCGGCAGCGACCGGTCGAGCCTGGGCTATGTCGTCGGGGCTCTCGGCGGACTCGAGGGCGCGGTCGAGAGCGCTCCCGGGACTCCGACCCGCGAGTCGCGGGAGATGGTGGCTCGGGTCGAGCGTTTGGGCAATCTGGACGCGGCCAAGCTGCATGTCCTGCTGGGTCGGTAACCCGGTTGCCCGATCTGGCACGCTCCGTGCAGCGAGAGCATGCGATGATTGGCGGCCACAAACCGGTGTCGTTCGTCGCTCCGACTGAGGAAGTCGAGCGGCGTAGCGAAGTGCGTTGGGACCAGTTTGCCGGCTGCGTGGTTGGGCTGGAGGGGAATATGGCGCGCCTCCACGACATCTGTGCCTGGGGGGCGCGCGTCGAAGCTCGACGCAGCTACGCGATCGACGAGACGGTTCGTCTCGACCTTCCTTGGGGTGCGCCGGTGAGGGCCGTCGTCTTGGCAAGCGACGATGGCCTGAGCCGGCTTCGGTTCGAATTCCCGATCGAGCCCTTCTGAACCCGCCTTACCAGGTTTCGACCCCTACCAAACTCGCCTTGAACCGAGTCGGTTAAAATGGCGCCAATAGGTCGCCAATCCACCCGCGAGTGGATTGGGAGAGGTTGCATCGGGCTCAGGGGAAACGAGTGAAATGAAGATTAGCAGGCTATGGGCCTTTGCGGCCGTCGGATTGTTGTGCCTTTGCGGATTCGCAATGATGCGGTTGAGTTCGAGTCATGACGGGCTGAAGACGGGCTTCAACGAGGGGGAAGAGGAGAACGGATCCGACACCGATTCCCCGTGGCTCGCCTACCTTTGGCGGCGCAAGATGTGGGTCGACGAGCACGGCAAGATCGAGCCCGGCGTTCTCGCCAGAGCGATCGCTCAGAAACAGGCGATCATCGACTCTGAACCGCATTCGCGCGTCCTCGGCGATTACTGGACGGAGCGTGGACCCGACAATACCGCCGGACGCAACCGGGCGATCGTCGTCAACCCGACGAACACGTCGATCATGTATCAGGCCGCGTGCGGCGGAGGAGTCTGGAAGACGACGGACGGAGGCGCGACCTGGAATCCGGTCTCCGACGAGTTCGCCAGCCTTGCCATGGGTTGCCTCGCGATGGATCCCAACAATTCGAACATCCTCTACGCGGGGACCGGCGAAGGCTACTTCAACGGCGACGCGCTCTCCGGAGTCGGGATCTATAAGACGACCGACGGCGGCGCGACCTGGACCCTCCTTTCCGCGACCACCGGCTTTGGGGACACCAACAAGATCGTCATCGACCCCGCCAACTCCAATATCCTGCTCGCGGCGACCGCTTACGGGGGCATTCAGCGGAGCACCGACGGCGGACAGACGTGGACCAATCCGCATTGGGCACAGGCCGGCCAGAGCATCGCGTTCTCGCCCGGCAACCCGAACTACGTGATCGCCGGCGTGCTCGACTACGACTTCACCGCCCAGGAATGGTACAACCAGCTCGCCTACTCGACCGACGCCGGCGTCACCTGGACGCGCTCGGCGAGCAGCCGGGTCAACCAATTCGGCGACTACGAGGTCACCTTCTCGGGAAGCAGCAATACCCTCTGCTATGCCAGCGGACCGAGCGCTTCGTCCAGTTCGACCGTCGTTTGCTACAAATCGACCGACGGGGGCCAGACCTGGTCGAGCGCCGGCTCCTTCGCGGGGAGCGGCCAGAACTGGTACGACAACTGCATCTGGACCGACCCGACCAACTCCAACTTGATCGTCATCGGCGATACCTACATCTGGCGGAGCACGAACGGCGGGACCTCATTCACGAGGATCAGCAACGGCTACCTACAGACGATCCAGGCCCACCCGGATTGCCACGCAATCGTGCAGGACCCCGGCTACAACGGATCTTCGAATCGCCAGGTGTACTTCTGCACCGACGGCGGCTCCTATAAGGCAAGCGACATCACGACGGTAAGCCGGAGCAGCAACAACGGCTGGAGCCGGCTCGACATGAACTGCCGGACCACCCAGTATTACAACATCGCGGGGGACAGCGGGTCCGGGCACATCATGGGCGGCCTCCAGGACAACGGCACCCTGATGCTTCAGACGGGCAGCAACAACGCGGTCTACACCTACGGCGGGGACGGCGGCGACGTCGCGATCGACTCCACCAATTCTAACTACGTCTACGGCGAATACGTCGACCTCGAGCTGTTCCGGGCCACCAACGGCGGCACGACTCAGAACTCGGGATCGTCGATCTATAGCGGCATCACCGACGCGGGCAGCAACGCGAACTTCATCGCACCGTTCGTTCTCGATCCCAACGCCCCGACCACTCTCATC
>DATJYD010000571.1:0-3152 GCA_035499755.1 Fimbriimonadaceae bacterium | reverse complement strand
GGCCCCGCGTTGCCGGTGATGCTGACGCCGAAGTCCGTTCCCAGCTTGTCCCGGATCGACTGGGCCATCGCCCCGGCCACTGCCTCAGAAACCGGTCCGTGCTGCTGGAGAAGGGCCGAACCAATGCCAAGAAGGGCGGCTTTCGCTTCGAGCCGGTAAGCGATCACGCCTCCGAAGAAGACCTCCGACGAGCCCGGGACGCTCGTCAGCCGCTCGCCAAGGCCGCCTCCGGTGATGCTCTCGGCGACGGCGACCGACCTTGCCGATCTCCGCAGGAGCTCGATCGTCGCTTCCTCCAGGGTCGTCGAATCTGTGCCGAACAGGGCGTCCCCGAGAATTGCGCGGATCTTCTCGTGGACGGGATCGATCAGACGGTCCGCTTCAAGTCGGGACGTCGCCCGCGCCGTGAGCCGGAGGTGGACTTCGCCCGGATGGGCATAGGGCGCGACGGTCGGATTCTCGCCGTCGAGCAGAGTCGCGATCCTCTCCTCGACCTGGCTTTCTCCCATCCCGCAGACCCGCAGAATCCGCGAGTGGATCACCTGGCCGCCTTGAAGACTCTCCAGGTATTCCCGGACCGGCCCGTCCGCCATCGGATTGAATTCGTTCTTCGGCCCAGGGAGCGACAGGATGCGCTTGCCGTTCTTCTCGCAGGCAAGGCCGGGGGCGCTGCCGTTGGGATTCGGCAGGAACCGGCCGCATTTGGGCTTGTCGGCCTGCTTGGCGAGCGACTCGATCCAAGGCAGCTTGCGCAGAGCCGTCATTTTGCGCAGCCGCTCCTCGTACTCCGGCACGTGTTCGAGCTCGTCCTCCAGCGCGGCCGCGACGGCCTCGCGGGTCACGTCGTCCTGGGTCGGGCCGAGCCCGCCGATCGTGACGACGATGTCGGCGCGTTCGAGCGAGCCCCTCAGGACGGCGACGACCCGGCCCAGATTGTCTCCGACCGTCGTTCGCCGGAGACAGGAGATCCCGCAGTCGGCCAGCACCCGGGCGATCGTCGAGGCGTGGGTGTCGACGGTTTGGCCGAGGAGCAACTCGGTCCCGACGGAGACGACTTCGGCGGTCATGAAGTTATAGTAGCCTGCGCGGTCAGACCATCTTGACCAAATCCTTACGCCCGCCGTCCGCCCCTTGAGGCGGCCTTGACCACGCTGGGAAGTTCAATGGTAGGCGATGGTCCAGGCTCCATCCAATACGCCCGTGCCGGCCGCGCCCCATACGCCGCAGCCGCATCGTCCGCGCAACGCGCCGGTCTCGCTTTTCGAACCGGCGATCGTCAAACGCGCGATCCGTGAGTCGTTCGTCAAGCTCGACCCTCGCAAGGTCGCGAAGAACCCCGTCATGTTCGTGGTCGAAATCACGAGCGCGATGACGACCTTCTTCTTCGTCCGAGGGCTGATCGAGGGCGCGGCGGACACCTCGTTCGTGGGCCAGGTTTCCCTTTGGCTTTGGTTCACCGTGCTCTTCGCCAACTTCGCGGAGGCCATGGCCGAGGGTCGAGGCAAGGCTCAGGCGGATGCTCTACGCAAGACAAAAACCGACACCCTGGCGCGGCGGATCTCCACCGCCTCCTCTTCCGAGGAGTTGATTCCCGCGCCCCAACTTAAAAAGGGAGACCTCTTCGTCTGCGAAGCGGGCGATGCGATCGCGGCGGACGGCGAGATCGTCGAGGGTATCGCGAGCGTCGACGAATCGGCGATCACCGGCGAATCCGCACCCGTCATCCGCGAGAGCGGGGGCGACCGCAGCGCCGTCACCGGCGGCACGAAAGTCCTTTCCGACCGCATCGTGGTCCGCGTGACCCAAGATCCTGGCCAGAGCTTCCTCGACCGCATGATCGCTCTCGTCGAAGGCGCTCAGCGCCAGAAGACGCCGAACGAGATCGCCCTTTCGATCCTTCTCGCCGGGCTTACGATCATCTTCCTCTTCGCGACCGCGACTCTGCTGCCGTTCGCCAAGTACGCGGCGGGCGATACCGGCCAGGTTCCCTCGATTCCGGTTCTGGTGGCGCTCCTGGTTTGCCTCATCCCGACCACCATCGGGGGCCTGCTGAGCGCCATCGGAATTGCGGGCATGGACCGGGTCATGCAGCACAACGTGCTCGCGATGAGCGGCAAAGCGGTCGAGGCGGCCGGCGACGTCAACACCTTGCTCCTCGACAAGACGGGCACGATCACCCTCGGCAACCGGCAGGCGACCGCCTTTCATCCCGCGCCCGGGATCAGCCTCGAGGAGCTAGCCGATCGCGCGCAACTCGCGTCGCTCGCCGATGAAACGCCGGAAGGCCGAAGCATCGTTGTGCTCGCGAAGGAGGAGTTCGGGATCCGCGGGCGCGAGATCCATGAGCTCGATCATGCTCAGTTCGTCGAGTTCACCGCCCAGACCCGCATGAGCGGCATCGACTATGAGGGCCGCATGATCCGCAAGGGCGCCTCCGACAGCGTGCGCAAGTTTGTGGAGGACCAAGGCGGCCATTTCCCCCACGAGATCCAAGCCTTGGTGGAAAGGATCTCGCGCGAAGGGGGAACGCCGCTCGTGGTTGCCGATCACGACAAGGTTCTGGGCGTCATCCAGCTCAAGGACATCGTGAAAGGCGGCATGAAGCAGCGCTTCGCCCAGCTTCGAGAGATGGGCATCAAGACCGTCATGATCACCGGCGACAACCCGCTCACGGCGGCTTCGATTGCCGCCGAGGCCGGAGTCGACGATTTCCTCGCCGAAGCGACTCCGGAGCAGAAGCTCGCCTATATCCGAAAGGAGCAGGCGGGCGGGAGGCTGGTCGCGATGACCGGCGACGGGACCAACGACGCTCCCGCGCTCGCCCAGGCTGACGTCGGGGTCGCCATGAATACCGGCACGCAGGCTGCGAAAGAGGCCGGCAATATGGTGGACCTCGACTCCAACCCGACCAAGCTGATCGAAGTCGTGGAGATCGGCAAGCAGATGCTGATCACCCGCGGCGCCCTTACCACCTTCAGCATCGCCAACGACGTCGCGAAGTACTTCGCGATTATTCCCGCGATGTTCTTCGTGACCTATCCGGAGCTGTGGAAGCTCAACTTTATGCGGCTCGAGAGCCCGCAGTCGGCGATCGCCTCGGCGATCATCTTCAATGCGCTGATCATCATCGCGCTGATCCCGCTGGCGCTGCG
>DATJYD010000570.1:0-5701 GCA_035499755.1 Fimbriimonadaceae bacterium | reverse complement strand
ATCGGCGTACGACACCGCCTCGAAATCATCGTCGCGATAGGTAACCGACCGGGTCAAGAGGAAGGAGCGTCCTTCCGTGCCGTGGCCGACGCGGATCGGGATCTTCGCGAGCCTGGCGAGAATGGCGGAGCGGAAGCTGCGATTGACGAGAAAGGCGACGTCGTACCCTTTGAGACGGACCTTCCGGGCTTGCCGCATGGTGTCGCGAAGAGTCTTCATCTTCTCCATGTGGATGAACGAGACCCGTCCATCGAGTTGCCCGAGGACCTGCTGCACCGGAGGGAGGGCGAGAACGTCGACGTAGGAGTAGTTCTCTGCCAAGACGGTGAGGAGGGGTTCGGCCATCACGCCGTCACCCAGGAACTGCTTCAAGAGAACGATGGTCCGCTCGCCGCGCACGCGCGAAAGTATACGCGGCTCCGCTTCGGCCCGACAAAGCCGACGGCCGGCCGGCCGTATCCCCGACGGCGAACCCCGTGCCGGGTGCTTTCAGCCCCCACTGGGGCGGAGCCCGAGGTTCTCGCCCCACGGTCGTCCGGCTACGGCGCTGATTCCGCGCAACAGCCCCGAACTGCCCGGCGACCCCTCGAAGCAATATGCGGGTCAGGCTAAGACTAAGCCCAAGGCAAGTGGCCGGCCGTCATCTGCCACCAGGTCTTCGGATCGTAGGCGAACAGGATGGAAGTTACGCGATAGGGTCGGTTTCTCCCCTTCTGAGCACGTGGGGAAGGGCGAAGAGGCCGAAACAATAGCCGGTGTAGGCGGGCAACCAAGTGACGACGAAGACGAGTTCTTCGCCCGGTCGATGATACATGGAGGAAAGCAGAATGAAGCAAGAGCTTCCGACGATCCACTCCATCCAAGTGCGCAGCCACGGAAGAGATCGCTGCATGCTGATGAACTCGATGGCCAGAACCAAGCCAAAGGAACCAATCAGCGGCACCCAGAACATTCCGAATAGCGCCAGACCCATCGCATTGCACATACGGATCACTACCGAGCACGTTCAAGAAGCCGAGGCCTTTTCCGATGGTCCGTTACCGAGGGCTTAACCTAAAGATACCGTGTTTGAATCTGAAATGGGGCGGTCACCTTTGCTGGAATCTCGCCCGGGGCGTCACGGCAGGTGAAAGCCCGAATTCGGCGGAAAAATGATCCAGGCCCGTTCGAGCCGGGTCCAGGGCTGCTTGAGAGGCGCCAGTTCGAGCGGAGATCCATCCGCATACCGGATGTCGGCGCCGACCTCCTTCGCGATGCAGAGGCAGGCGGCAATGTCGTAAAGCTTCTCTCGGACCCCGACCAGCCCCCGAACACGCTGGCAAACCGTGTAAACGGCGTCGGCCACGAATGCGCCGGAATGCCGGATCTTCCCCGGAATATCCTCGGACGGGTACATCCGCAGAATTCTGTCGGGGCAACTGACCAACTCCTCGGCCGAGATCTCGCCGGAAGGAATGGGAGGAAGGCGTTCGCCGTTTAGAAATGCGCCGAGACCGGCGGCGCCGGTAAAAAGCTCGTCGAGGACTGGCAGATAGACGATCCCGACGAGGCATTCCTCGCCTTTGACGAGCCCGACGCTTACCCCCCAGATTGGAAGACCGAAGGCGTAGTTTGAGGTGCCGTCGATCGGGTCGATGCACCAAAGCCCTTCCTCGGTTTCGGCCGAGCATCCCATTTCCTCGCCGTAAACGCCGGCGCCGGGAACGAGACTGCGGAGTTCGCCGCGCAGGAACTCCTCGACCGCGCGGTCGGCGGGGGTGACGATCGAGCCGTCGGGTTTGATTTCGCGGGGAGATCCCTTTTGGGCGGCCTGGGCCATCCTGCCTGCCTCTTTGACGATGGGTTCAAGTTGGCGAAGCACGTGGGAGAGGTCGGCCATCGAATGTGATTATGCGTGAATCGCGAAATCATTCCTTTCCAACCAAAGCCAGACCCCAGAACTTCGGAGATGCGGTATAACATCCGTTGCTCGCGGGAGTAGCTCAGTGGTAGAGCATCTCGTTGCCAACGAGAGGGTCGCGGGTTCGAATCTCGTCTCCCGCTCCAGATTCGAAAGCAAAGGAGCCGCCCATGGCGGCTCTTTTTGCGTTTGGCCCCAGCCGCGGTGCAGGGTCCGAACGGAAGGACCCCGGATCTTGCCCCATCACGTGCGGACTGCGGGCATTCTGAACCGCTCGCCGGGTAATCCGGGCTCTAGATCCAGAATTTTTCCACATCCCCGTCAAGGGGTGGAACGCCGGTCCCGGGCGCGCCTCTAACAAATTGCCTGCGGACAACGATCCTGGGGCCGGAGCGAACGATGACGAAATTGAAGGTGAGGACGTTGGACGCGCAATACCGCAGATCTCTGGGAGGGCTCGACCGGCCCTCGCCGACGGCATTTCCCAATCCCATGAGAGCCGCGGCGGAAGGCTCGCAGATTCGAGTCCGCCCCAACTACTCCTGGACCTCGCTCTTCGACCCTAGAGAGGATGGTAAGGACCGCGAACCCTCCCCCCTCGGCTCCGGGTACTTGGCCTGATCCAAAGAACCCGACAACGCCCCACCGCCCCAGGAGGGCGTTTTCTTTGCATCTTGCCTCCCAATCCTCTTAGGCAACCCGGCCCCAACCACCCCACGTTCAGGTTGCGACCGGCGACGGAGAGCGGAGTCCGAGCGTTCGCCCCCGACTCCTTTCCTGATCAATCGAAGGCCGCAATGCAAAGCAACGGCTTCGTAGCGCCACAACGCTCGGCCCAAGACCAGCTCAAGCAATGCGGCGCGAAAAAGGGTCAAAATGAAACGAAAAGAACAGGAGTCTCAATGCCGTCTTTTCGCGAAGGTCTCAGCTTCGACGACGTTCTGCTTATCCCCAAGCGCACTCAAGTCTTGCCAAGCGAGGTCGACACCTCCACGACTTTCCTCAAGGGCTTAACCCTCCGAATCCCAATCGTTTCCGCACCGATGGACACGGTGACCGACGCCCGGCTCGCCATCGCGGTCGCGCGTGAAGGCGGGGTCGGCGTCATCCACCGGAACATGACCATCGACCAACAGGCCGAAGAGGTCGACCGGGTCAAGCGCTCCGAATCCGGCGTCATCACGAACCCGATCAAGCTCGAGCCGGACAACTTGCTCAGGGAAGCCGTCGATCTGATGGAGCGCTTCCACATAAGCGGCGTGCCGATCGTGAACAAGGCAGGCCGTCTCGTCGGCATCCTCACGAATCGCGATATCCGCTTCGAAACCGAATTCGACAAGCCGATCACCTGCCGCATGACCACCGAGCATCTGGTCACCGCGCCGGTCGGCACCACCCTCGACCAGGCCGAGCAAATCCTCGCCGAGCATCGCATCGAAAAGCTGCCGATCGTCGACAAAGACTTCCACCTCCAAGGCCTGATCACGATCAAGGACATCCAGAAGGTGAAGCGGCACCCGCTTTCCACGAAAGACTCGAAAGGGCGGCTGGCCGTCGGCGGCGCGATCGGCGCTTTGAGGGAGCCCTACGAGCGGGCCAAGGCGCTGATGGACGCAGGAGTCGATTTCATCGTCATCGATGCCGCGCACGGCCACTCCAAGGGGGTCATGGACTGCGTGAAGATGCTTAAGAAGAAGCTGCCCAATCTCGCGGTGATTGCCGGTAACGTGGCGACTCCGGAATCGGTGCGGGACCTTCACGCTTTGGGAGCGGATGGGCTCCGGGTTGGCATCGGGGCCGGTTCGATCTGCACGACGAGAGTCGTCGCGGGCGTGGGTGTCCCTCAGTTTCAGGCCGTCCTCGACTGCTGTGAGGCCGCCAACCGACTGGGAATTCCGACGATCGCGGACGGAGGCATCCGGTCGAGCGGCGATATCGTGAAATGCCTGGCCGCGGGTGCCTCGTCGGTAATGATGGGCAATATGTTCGCGGGATGCGAGGAGAGTCCCGGCGAGATCGAGATATTCCGCAACCGAGCCTACAAGGTGTATCGCGGCATGGGTTCGATCGGTGCGCTGAAGCAGGGCTCGAGCGACCGCTATATGCAGGTCAAGGAAGCGGGCGGGGTCATCGTTCCGGAAGGCGTCGAGGGGCGCGTGCCCTTCAAAGGCCCCCTCAACGAGACGATGAACCAGCTCATCGGCGGCCTTCGCTCCGGCATGGGCTACGTGGGAGCATCGAATCTGGAGGAGTTGCGCGCGAACGCCGACTTCCTGAAGATCACGAATGCCGGCCTCCGGGAGAGCCATCCGCACGACATCAGCATCACGAAGGAGCCACCCAACTACACGTCCCCCTGGACGACCAGCGAAGGCGAGTAGCCGGCTGGGTGTTGAGCGGCTATCAGATTACAGCGAGGAGCCGGTGTGCGAATAGGCCAGGCCATTGGGTATCCATAGCATTTGGGCCTAAGGGGGCTACTGGTGGTCCTTCGACCAAACCGGATTAGTTCTCGGGTCAAATTTGGTTCCGTCTGGAAATCTGAGGACATATCCATTCTTCCTAGCCACTTCGACCATCGCTTTTTGCGCCTCTTGGATATGCCCCCGCAATGCGTACACTTCTGTATAGCTGAACTCCGAGTTGAAAGGCTTCACGACGTCCAAGTGAGTCCCCAACTGCTTCTCCAACGCCTCGCCACTATGCGTCTTGGCATCCTCACTGGAGTTGATAATTCCAGTTGCCCCGCAGAGCCACACCCACTTGCCTCCTCTAATCGTCCGCTCAGGCAACTGACCGAAAGCCAGCAACGTAAAGGACGCTAAGAACACCGACGTGATAAGACACACGACAGTTCGCCCCAATAGACCAGAACTCATCATTCGATCACCTTGCGTTATCCTACAACATAAGCTTGATTGCAGCTTGCTACTTTCCCCGAGCAGAAGTCATCCGCGACCTTAGACGACCCCGCGACGCGGTCGCGTCGGTCACGAAGCACGTCGGCCCTGCGACCGTCTACAACTTCGAGGTCGCGGGCGACCATTACTCTACTTCGTTGGCGCTGGTTCGCGTGGACTCTAGGCGCACAACACGTGCTCTGGAGGATCGTCGGGCGGCCCGAGCGAGGCAAGGCATTCTTCCGGTCAACGAGACAGGAAGTGCTGCAAGACAACCCGGACACATGTGAGTATTGCGGAATGAAAACCGACAACCCGGATGTGGATCATATAATCCCAAAGTCACGGGGAGGGAATGCAACGCGTGGAATTGCCCAAACTCTCTGTCGGCACTGCAATCGCTCGAAAGGTGCGAGGGACTTTCCGGTCACCCCCCGGACGGGTATGAACGAGAGTGGCCGCCACGTTAGAGCTTGGGCGTTCGGCCGCAGCGAAAGCCGAGATTTCCTATGCCAATCGAAGTCGATAAGTACGTCAAGACCCCCCTTCCCTCGTGGGCAGAGGAGCCGGACTACGTTTTGCATGGCACCGGCCCCTATGGCGATAAGGTCGTTCGGGAGCAGCTCTGGATGAAGCGGATTGGCGAAGGGGTGTACGAACTCCGTTGCGTCCCGATGTTTCTTTACGGGTTGGCTTACGGCGACCTCGTAACTCGAGACGATGGGGAAGCGCTACGTGTTGTCGAGCCGTCGGGAAGATCCGCTTTCCGGGTTTTTTGGAGCGTCCCGTGCGATGACAGGGAAATGTTCGAGCGTCAAGTCGGTGACCGCAACGGCAGGGTCGTATGGTATTCGTCCCGCCTTGTGGGTGTCGATGCGGAGAAGGGCAAGACCGACGATCT
>DATJYD010000569.1:0-2418 GCA_035499755.1 Fimbriimonadaceae bacterium | reverse complement strand
GGATGGGGTCGCCGACTCGCTGAATCTCTACTTCGTCGACACTAACAACGACCAGCTTCCGTCCGGCTACCTGGCGCGATTCGAGGCTTACGTCGACTCCAACAACAACAACTCGTTCGATTGGATCGGCGGCCGGCGCGAGGCGTTCCGGGCCTTCACCTCCAATCTGGCGGTCGGATTGGACGAGCGGATGGCGGTCACGACGCCGACCGTCGACCTCGGGTCGCTCGCGGAAGGAAACGGCTATTCGCCGCTCCCGCCGGGAACGTCCGGCACTTCGACCTTCAGCCCTTGGGCGCCGGCATTCGGAACCATGACGGCGATCGGGGGACAGGTGGTGAACCCGATCACGACCACGGAAGCCGCTTACGTCAACGAGTTCAAGAACTTCACGATCGAGAACGAGGGTAACGCGAATCTGACCAATCTGCGGCTCGCCCGCGGAGTCTCGGGCGGTCCGTTCCCCGGCCCGTGGCCGATCCACTCGACTTCGGCCGACGATCTCGGCTGGCTGGACGCCAACGCCTACGTGTTCACGAACTTCGATTGGACGTTCGGCCTGATGTCGGAGATCAGCCTTCAAAAGGCGAGAGTCGGCGACGCCGTTCCGACCCAGCTCAGCCTGGATCCGAACCTGCGGCTGAACCAGAATCTGGGGATCAAGCAGACGTCCCTCTTCCCGAATTGGCCGGTGACGGGTCTAACCGCGAACGGGCTCGACTATACGTCGCCTCTCATCGCGGTGACGCCTCCGATCGGCTTCCCGGTCGGGACCTACCAGGAGACGATGAGGGTGATCGACGACGTCGATCCTTTCAACGGCAACCTGTTCCAGTTCCCGTACGGCGACCAGTGGATGCAGGTCGATGGATCGAACAACCCGCTCGAGCCGATGTCCGATCCGGGCTTCCTGCTCAAGTTCACGGTCCGAGAGGATCGGCTGACGGGCGCGCCGACTCCCGGTACGGTGTCGACCGGCAACGCGACTCTGGATGCGTTCCAAGCGGCCCCGAATCAGCAGGCCCTGGCCTATGCGAACACCGAGCCGACCGCCCTTAGGGACCTGAACGGCAATCTGATGCTGGCCTACACGTCGCCGCAGCCGTCGTTCGGCGCTCCGAGACCAACCGTTCCGGATACCGATCCGCAGAATCAGATCTACATCGCGACTCTGGCCGGCACGGCCCCGACGAACAACATGGCGAGCCCGTTGGCCGAGCTCAATGGATTCAAGCGAGCTTCGGACAACCAGTGGCTGCAGCAGCAGGTCGGGCCGTATCCCGGCAAGAACGCCGCCCTATGGAACAACCTGTTCCAGGTTCAGGGATCGGACAGCGTCCTCGACGCCAAGTTCTCCGATCCGTCGTTCCCCTCCTCGGGTCTGATCGATCCGCTCGGAGGACCGAACTTCTCGGCGGCCACGATGGCCTTCCTCGGAACCGCCCAGATCCAGACCACGGGCGGCCGCATCAACCAGTACCGGCTGATGACGGCGAACGTCTCGATGAACGCATCGGGCGCGGTGACGATCGGGTCGCCGGCCGTGATGCCCTACGATTCGGAGTCGGCTAAGAGCCGGCCGAGCGTCTATCAGGTGCAGGGCGGAGCGGTCGTGTTCTACGCGGCCACGAACACCGGCGTGCCCCAACTCTTCTACACGGTCACCGACGGCACGAACTACACGGCGCCGCAGGTGTTCTCGGTGGGAGACGGATTCGAGGAACTGAACACGCCGAGCGTGCAGGTTCGCCAGTACGTCGGAGTGGGTACCGAGCCAAACGGCGGCAAGGCGCCGTTCCCCATCCTTGAGCTTACTTTCGCGGGCAAGCTCCGAGGAGAAGCGACCTCGCAGATCTATTACGGCCGAGCCTATACGACTGCCGCGACCGTCGGCGCGAACACGGTCCCCAACACTCCGGGTTCCCCGATGTATCTCAGCTCACGTCGAGATACGCTGACGAAGGGCTCCGAGACCGGTACTTACCACGCTCTCGGCGTGCTGTGGAACAAGGATCTGCAGTTCGCTCCGGGAGTGCCCGAGTTCCGGCTCTACGAGCAGATCGGCAGCGCAATTCCGGTCGAACTTGAAGACTATGCCGTCCCCGCGAATCTGCAGCGCACGGTGGACCAGAAGACCGGGCTGATCAGCGCGATCACCAAGCTCGGCCTCGTGTACATCGATCCGATGCTCGGGACGGTTCGGTTCGCGAACACGGTACCGCCCAGCAACGCGAACATCTTGCTGGACTACCAGCCGCAGTTCATTCAAGTCAGCGATTCGCAGGTTGCCGGCCACGGGAGCCCGACGGTTCTTTGGGACAACCGGATCGCGGGCGACGTGAGCAGCTTTAGCTACTGGTTCAACGTGAACGCCGGCGGCTCGGTGTCGAACGTTCCTCCGAACGCGACTCCTCGGCC
>DATJYD010000568.1:0-5547 GCA_035499755.1 Fimbriimonadaceae bacterium | reverse complement strand
AGTTCCGGTCGTACCACCAGATGTCGACGCCCTCCTTGAGCAGCCCGCCGAGGCCATTCAGCCGGTACTGAAGCTCTTTGGGATCGAGCGCGGTCTTGGACTGGGGCTCGGGGTGGTCGTTGAACATGATGTGGACGTGCTTCTTGTGCGCGTCCTGGAGGAAGGCAGGCATGTCGGGGAAGTCGTCGGTATTGACCTGGTAGCCGTGGGAGCCGCCGACGCGCCAGTCGGTGTCGACGACGAAGGTGTCGAGAGGGAATTGGCGCCGGCGGTATTCGTCCATGCGCTGCAGAGCTTCATCCTGGTGGTATTCATAGTAGCGGCTGTCGGTGAAGCCGAGGGCGTAGAGGGGCGGCATCTCGATCCGGCCGGTGAGCTTGAGGAAGTCGCTTCGCAGTTGCTTGTAGCTGCCGTTGGGGAGGAAGACGTAGACGTCGGGAGCGTCGTTGCCAAGGTCCCAGCCGCTGTTCAGGTCGCTGGGATCATCGAGATCGGGGGTGAGGCCGAACTTCGAGGGAACCATGCGCGGGGTGTCGGCAAAGGCCCAGGCTCTCGGCACGTGCCCGGGCTCGGGGAGCCATTCGGAGTTCGTGAGCTTGCCGTCGAACGTGTAGACGACGTTGCCCTTCTTGTCGTAGATCTTGAGTCCATCGAGGCTGTCGCCACCGTTGGGGATTCCCAGTTCCCAGTTCGCCCAGTCAACGGCCATGACGTTCTGTCGCCAAGGCGCCTCTGGCCATCCCGTCCGTCCGACGACGTTGAAGGTTGGCCGGTCCTCGAATCCCTCCGGACCCTTTTGCTCAATCCGCACGAGGGTGGGCGACAGGATTTCGATGCGAACGTTGCCGACGACGACCGGATGGAACTTCTGCTGGGCGGCGGCCGCGAAGGCGGTGACGCACGCGAGCAGCGCGACGAGAGTCAAGCGCATGTTCCCAAGCTTAACCCGAAACGCGCAGTCCTTGGGACCGCTGAAACTCACTCGGCTCCGGAAACTTCGGCAGGAGCGCCGCGACAATGCCTTCCCCTGGTCCGTTGGGGGGATAATCCACGGGTTTCCGGAGCCGGATGAATCCGGCGCTCCCAGGGGGGATGCTTATGTCATCCGAGTGGTGGCTAGGAGTTTCCGGAGCCGGATAAATCCGGCGCTCCCAGGGGGGATGCTTATATCATCCGGGTGGTGGCTGCCAGTTTCCGGAGCCGGATGAATCCGGCGCTCCCAGGGGGGGTGCTTACATCATCCGGGCTCAAGGGCCGATCCCTACCCTTCCGCGGCCGCCGGGTAGCTGCCGAGGATGGTAACGTCCTGGCTCTGCTCGCGCAGGGCGTCGAGGGCGGATTTGACGTTCTCATCGGTGCGGTGGCCGACGCAGTCGAGGAAGAAGTTGTAGTCGAAGGACCGCGCACGGCGGGACTCGATCATCATTAGATTCACGCCGAAGCGGTCGAAGGCGCCGAGGGCGCGGTAGAGCTCGCCGGGACGATTGCCGAGCGAGAAGCGGAGGCTCGTCTTGTCGCGGCCGGTGCGGGCCGGTTCGTTGAAGCCGACGACGAGGAAGCGCGTTTGGTTGAGGGGATTGTCCTCGATATGCTCCACGAGGATCGGGATGTCGACGATCTCCGCCGCCATCGAGTTGGCGATCGCCGCGCCGTGCGCGTCCTTCAGGGCCTGGGCGGCGGCCTTTGCGGTGGGCGCGACGTTCACGATCTCGGCATGGGGCAGGTGGGCGCGCAGCCAGTTCCGGCATTGACGTTCCGGCTGCGGCCCGGTGTAAACGCGCTCGATCTCCTCCAGGGACGCGGCGGTGGTGACCAGGTGATGGTGCACGGGGATGAAGGATTCCGCGCAGATCTTCAGGCTGGTGGAGGGGAAGATGTCGAGGGTTTCTGGGACGATCCCGGCGACGGAGTTCTCGATCGGCACGACGCCGTAGTCGGCCTGACCGTGCTCGACGAGGCGGAAGACTTCCTCGATCGATTCGGCGGGCACGAGGGTGCTGCTCTCGCCGAAGGTCTTGACGGCGGCGAGATGGCTGAACGTGCCTTCGGGCCCCCAATAGGCGGCGAAGAGCGGTTTCTCGGCGGCGCGGGCAGCCGAGATAATCTCGCGGAAGATCGCCGTAAGCTGGCTGGTCTGGAGCGGGCCGGGGTTCGTCTGGTCGAGCTTGGCGAAGATCTCTCGCTCCCGCTCGGGGGTGAAGAAGGGCTTGCCGTCCTTCCCCTTGATGGCGCCGATCTCGATCGCCAGGGCTGCCCGCCGGCTGAGGAGGTCTATCAACTGGGAGTCGATCGCGTCGATCTTCTCGCGGAACCGGCTGAGGTCGGGCTGAGACATTCCTAGGAGTTTAGCCGGAACCACCTTCCCCCTCCTCTTGCGGCGATGGTTCGTGCGCCGGAGGAGGAGGGGGGCAAGGGGGTGGAGGTTCCGGAAACCCAGACTCGACGCCCAGCCCGGATGGCATTTCCAAGGCTCGGAGCCGCCCAACCCGACCTCCGCTCGTGGAACCGGTACTCGAAAGGTCCGGCGCGAAAAACGTCATGCCGAGGTAAGCGTCACAGCCGGTTTCTTTTGAGGAGATCGGTCATGGAATCCAGCCCGCCAAAGGAGCGCCGGGAGTCGTCCGACTCGGAGACCTCGGCGCCGGTGATTCGGACGAACGTCGCCGCCTCGTCTTGAGTCTGGCATCGGGAGGCACGGAGATCTGCGGTCGCCAAGCAATAGCACGCGTGATAGCGAATGTGCTATCATAAGTCGCAAGACGTGGCGTTCGCGCGCCAGGGACTTGTTGAGCTATTCCTCGGCGAGAGCAAGCTTTACCGCTCGCAGCCCGAGGTTCTTCGAGGATTCTTTCGAGTCATGGCCGTGATCATTGCCGCCGAATCGGACCGAGACCTGAGAGCGTTAGGCTCCCTGGATTTCAAGGCTCTTCACGGGAGTGAAGAAGGTCTGTTCCAAGTGGGCACCGACGGCAGGAACCGAATTCGATTCAGGATGAACGGGCGAGAAATCCTCGTCGAGGCTTTTGGAGACTTTCACTCATGAGACAGAATGCCAGGGAACTCGATGCCGCGCTCGTGACGGCCCCGGGAGAGTCGATCTCAGAGGAGTTGCGACACCGAGGCTTAACGCTCGAGGAGTTCGCCACGCGAGCCGGTGTGCCGACCGAAGAAGCGGAAGGCGTCGTTCTTCGCGGGGAACCGATGTCCGAGGCCTTCGCCGGGGCGGTCGGCCGGTTTTTCGGCACTTCCGCCGGGATGTGGATCGAAATGGAGCGCCGCTACCGGGAGTTTGCGGACCGGCAGGCAAGGTCGTACTCCGGGAACATCGCCTTCAGAGGTCCCAAGGATCTTCACCGCCGGCTGACCGAGATGGCGGAGTCGGAGGGGATCAGCGTAAACCAGCTTGTCCTGTACCTCGTCACCGACGCGCTGGCTCGCCGCGAAGCGAGCTGAGGAAACGCCCGCCTTCAACCGTCCATATAGGTGTTGGAGAGGAACGACGCGGACAAGCTTGCCGGATGCTTGGTGGGAGGCGCCATCGGCGATGCCATTGGGCTGCCGCTCGAAGGCATCCGCCGCCGGCGCGCGGCAAGGATGTTCGTCCCTCCTCTTCGCTACCGCTCTCTGTTCGGCCGGGGCATGGTCAGCGACGACACCGAGCACGCCTGCGTCGCCGCCCTGGCCCTCGCCCGGTGCCGAGGCGACGAAGAGCGTTTCGTCCGCGGAGTGGCGTCCGGACTTCGGGCTTGGCTCTGCACGTTGCCGGCGGGCGCCGGCCTCGCCACCCTGAGAGCGACGCTGAAGCTCTGCGCGGGAGTCTCTCCTCGGCGGAGCGGCGTCCGCTCCGCCGGAAACGGCGCCGCCATGAGAGCGGCGATCCTCGGCGCCTACTTCGGTGAAGACCGCGCCGCCCTCCGCCGCTTTGTGGATGCATCAAGCCGGGTTACCCACACCGACGAGCGAGCGGTCGACGGCGCTTACCTCATCGCCCTCGCCGCGAGCGGACACGAGGCCGTCTTTCGCGAACCAGGTGTCGTAGCGACGTCCTGCTGGAACTTCGACGTGCTCGATCGAATGCTCGCGGAGGGAGCTTCGCCGGCCCTATTTGCGCAGGCGCTCGGGCTCGGTGAAGGCGTGGGCGGCTTCGTGGCCCACACCGTGCCCGTCGCGCTGTTCTGCGCATCGTGGGCGGGCGAGGACTTTCGGTCAGGAGTCGAGGCCGCCGCCGCGTTAGGCGGAGATTCGGACACGCTGTGCGCGATCGTGGGAGGAATCCTCGGCGCCCGCGTCGGCTACGCGGGTTTGCCGGATGAGTGGGTGTCGGGGCTCTGGGAGTGGCCGAGATCGGTCTCCTGGATGCGGCGGCTAGCCGGCTCGCTGGCGGACGGGACGCCGCCGCCTGCGACTTTCTGGCCGGCCTATCTCGCCCGCAGCCCTCTCTTCATCGGCACGGTCCTGACTCACGGTTTCCGGCGGCTTCTGCCGCCTTACTGACCGAAGCCACCGCGCTACTGCAGATCCTCGGCATGGACCCACAGCTTCTGACCTTTGAACGATCCGCTTTGAACCTCGATCTGAAGCAGGCCGCGGTCGTTCGCCAGGATCTCGACCTTCGTCGCCCGAGCCAGGACCGGATTGGGAAGAAGCTGCCCGCTTCCCGGCTTCAGGCTCTCCTTCGTCTTTCCTGCGACGGTCGATCGGTCGGCCCGCGTCGTCGCTTCGTCCCCGGCGCTGTAGCTGGAATCGGTTTCCTCGCCGCTGGAGACGCTGGCGACGATCGTCACGAATCGGCTCGCGACAATCACGCCGGCCACGCCCAGGACCAACAGAACCGCCAGCACCACCAAGGCGATCTTGAATCCGGTCGACCTGCCGGTCCTTTCAGGGGGCGGAATCGGGTTCATGGCGGAATCTGAGTCGGCATGTTGCCCCTATTCTACGGCAACGCCGCGGGGTCCCAGCAAAACCAGACCCCACGCGGCCCGCGCGGACGAAGAATTGCCGACTTCATGCAATAGGAACGGCCGCGCCGTCCCTGTACAATAAGCGCCGGTTAAGACAAACCATGGACCCTAAATCTCTTGGCCAGATGCTCAGAATGCGATGCTCTCAATACGGGAGCAAGACGGCGATGCTCGCGCCCGCGAAAGAGGGCTTCCGCGAGATCGGCTACGGCGAGCTGTTCGAGACCGTGCGCGCCTATGCCGGCGCGGTCGACTCACTCGGGCTGAAAAAGGGCGACCGGCTCGTCATCATCAGCGAGAACTGCCCGGAATGGGCTTTCGCCGACTGGGCATGCCAGACCCTCGGGATCATCGTCGTTCCCATCTATCCGACTCTGCCGCCCGACCAGGCCCAGTACATCGTCAAGGATTGTGGCGCGGCCGTCGTGCTCGCCGGCGACGCGAGCCAGGCGAAGAAGATCGAAGGTCTCGAAGGCGTCCGAACCGTCGTGCTGAAGGGAGATGGCTCGGTCGACGCGATGGCTCACGACGGAAAGCACCCCATCGATGCCGCCGAATGGGACAAGCGGATCGACGCGATCGA